>JAPUIH010000031.1 GCA_027297205.1 SAR324 cluster bacterium
CCCCCGCGGAGGCATCGGCAGCCGAAGCGGCGACCGGCACCTAGCATTTCCCGCCATGGCCGGCGCCCAGCCCAGGGGGTCGTCAGGGCGGAGTCTGGGCGTGCATCGCCCGGCACGGGCCGCGGTACGGCTGCCAGCGCCCATTATCTTTTCCCCAAATTCAATCATCCAACCAGACCCCGGCAGGGCCATGGGCCACGGCCATAAATTTGACGTAAAAAAGCTGGAGCGGCTGCGGGACCCGGAGCGGCTCAGCTACCTCAATCCCGACAAAATCTGGGCAGTGATCGGCGATGACGGTATGAAGACCGTGATCGACCTTGGCGCGGGCATTGGGTTTTTCGCCATTCCCTTCAGCCGCAAACTCTCTGCCGGGGTGCTTTATGCCTGCGATCTTTCCGCGGAGATGATCGCGCATCTCAATGAAGCGTTGCGGCATGAAGGGGTCGGCAATGTCGTAGCGGTGAAGACCGGGGAAGTGGAGGTGCCCCTGGATGACGGTATCGCGGATCTGGTCTTTATGGTCAATCTGCATCACGAGTTCGACCAGCCCTTGCAGTCCCTGCGGGAATGCCGGCGCTTGCTGCGGCCTGGCGGCCGCATCGCGGTGATCGATTGGGCGCCCGTGGATTCCCCGTCCGGCCCGCCGCGCCATGTGCGCTTCGAGCCCGAAACGGTGCGCGATCAACTGCGCGGTGTAGGCTTCGAGGATGTGCAATCCCACTCATTGCTTCCCTACCACTTTGTGATAACGTCACGGACAGCCGAGACGGAGGACAATTAATCTCCGGGCAAAGGATAATCCCCCTATTGGCCTGACCGGGTAAAGTCCCACGCGTTCTTCGCTCCGGATGCTTGCCGTACGGCGTAGTGCCGGCCGGATCAGTTGCCAGTGCCGCGGACAGAAGCAACTGACCCTGTCGCCGTTCTGGGCCATGGAATGGGCCTGGCATTCCGGAGATCGAGGGCTCCACACCCTGTATTTTCAATCTCTTGGGCCGGCGCCTCCTCCTGATCGAACTCGGCATGAACAGGCGAGCATGAATTACGGATTCATAATCGACAATCGCAAATGCATTGGCTGCCATGCCTGCACGGTGGCCTGCAAGGCCGAACACGACGTTCCCGTGGGTGTCAACCGCACCTGGGTCAAATATGTGGAGAAGGGAATTTATCCTCATACCCGCCGCGTGTTCAGCGTGCTGCGCTGCAATCATTGCGAGGCGGCGCCCTGCGTGGAAATCTGCCCGGTGACCTCCCTGTTCATGCGTGAGGACGGCATAGTCGACTTTGATAGCGAGCGCTGTATCGGCTGCAAAGCCTGCATGCAGGCCTGTCCCTATGATGCCCTCTACATCGATCCCCAGAGCAACACCTCGGCCAAATGCAACTACTGCGCGCACCGCATCGATGTCGGGCTGGAGCCGGCCTGCGTTAACGTCTGCCCCGTGCACGCCATCGTGTCCGGCGACATGCAAGATCCGGATACGGAGATCGCGCGGCTGCTGAGCCGGCAACAGGTGACCGTCCGCAAACCGGAGAAGAATACCCGTCCCAAGTTGTTTTATATTGACGGGGACGAGGCGGCCCTGCGGCCGCAAGAGGCCCCTCCGCGCAATGAGTATACCCAGGCCGAGCAGGTCACCGGAGTGGGGCATTTCGCGGCTTACGCGGAACAATTGGCGGGGCTGAGCAATCGCTCCCTGCGCAGTAAAGTGCTGGCGGCGGACGAGCGTAAAGACAACGCCGCGGCCAGCGCCGCGAAGAACAATGGCGCGGCCCTGGCGGCCCCGCGGCGCACCTACGATGCGCCCCACAAGGGTGTGCTGTGGGACTGGGAGGTCTCTGGCTACCTGTGGACCAAGTCCATCGCCGCGGGTGTGCTCTTTCTCCCCCTGCTGCTGGAACTGGCCGGGGGGGCGGCTTTGCCCGATCGGCTGGCGCGGGCGGCCGGGATCGTTTCCCTGCTTTTTCTGGCGCTCACCGGGGTTTTGCTGGTGAAAGACCTGGATCGCCCCGAACGATTTCTCTACGTGCTGCTACGGCCCCAATGGCGCTCCTGGCTGGTGCGCGGTGCGTATATCGTGCTGGGTTTCGGCTCGCTTACCACTCTGTGGACGCTGCATCTGTTTTTTGGGGACGCCGATTCGGCGGCGGGGGCTGTTGTATTGCTAAAAGCCCTGGTAATGCTGCTGGGCGGGCTCACCGCGGTGTACACCGCCTTTCTGTTCGCCCAGGCCAAGGGCCGGGATTTCTGGCAGAGCCCGCTTTTGCCGGTGCATATGCTGGTGCAAAGCGCCCTGGCCGGGCTGGCGGTGCTGCTGTTGATGGGCCGCCTGGCCGAGCTGGACGTGAGCGCCCAGCTGCTGCCCGTGTTGCAGGGGGGGCTGGTGCTGCACCTGGGCCTGCTGCTGTTGGAATTCAACCTGACCCATGTCACCGCGGATGCGGCTTCCGCCGCCGCGCTGATATTGCGTGGCCCCCTGCGCGCGCCGTTCTGGTCGGCGGTGCTGTTGGGCAATGCCCTGCCCCTGCTGATGCTGCTGCTGGACGGGGGTGGCCTGTTCCTGCTTCCGGCCTGCGTGCTGGTCTTGCTGTTCGCCCTGGTGATGGAGCATGTGTGGGTGCGCGCCCCACAACTGATCGCGCTAAGCTAGGGCCTTCCTTGCCAAGGCATTTGTTAACCGCGAACTCTTAGTATGGTGATGATCAACAAATCCTGGATCGAGAAAACCGCCGAGCGGCTGAAACTGATCAAACCTCTTGAAACGGGGGATGGCGAGGCTTTGCCGCGCCTGAGCGTGACCGACTTGCAGGGCTTTCCGCCCCCGGAGCGGTGGCGGGATTGGGAGGAGTATGATGCCGGAGCCTGGCCCCTGAAAAAGAAGAAGCACTACCAGATTATTCCCACCACCTGCTTCAACTGCGAATCCGCCTGCGGCATGGTGGCCTATGTGGACAAGGAGACGGGCAGCGTACGCAAATTCGAGGGCAATCCCTATCATCCCGCCTCGCGGGGCCGCAACTGTGCCAAGGGCCCGGCCACCATCAACCAGATCAACGATCCCGAACGGATTCTCTACCCGCTGCGGCGCAAAGGGGCGCGGGGCTCCGGGCAATGGGAACGGGTGAGCTGGGGGGAGGTGCTGGACGATATCGCGGGCAGAATCCGCAAGGCCATCCAGGAAGAGCGCCGTAACGAGGTGGTGTATCATGTGGGCCGTCCCGGGCATGAAGGTTATATGGACCGCGTCCTCAAATCCTGGGGCGTGGACGGCCACAACAGCCATACCAACATCTGCTCCGCCGGCGCGCGCCTGGGCTATGCCCTCTGGCAGGGCATCGACCGTCCATCCCCGGATTACGCCAACGCCCGCTTTATCCTGCTCATCAGTTCCCATCTGGAAACCGGGCATTACTTCAACCCCCACGCCCAGCGCATCATGGAAGGCATGCAGGCCGGCGCGGAGCTGGCGGTGATGGACCCCCGCCTCTCCAACACGGCCAGCATGGCCCGTTACTGGATGCCCACCTATCCCGGCTCGGAAGCCGCCGTGCTGCTGGCCATGGCGCGGGTGATCCTGGCGGAGGGGCTGTACAACCGGGAATTTCTGGAAAACTGGGTCAACTGGCGTGCTTACATGGGCGCGCACCATCCCCGCGCGCCCCAGCAATTTGAGAGTTTCATCGAAAAGCTGCTGGAGCATTACGCGGAATTCACCCCCGCATACGCGGCCGCCGAGGCCCAGGTGGACGAGGAGACCATCGTCTCCGTGGCGCGCCGCATCGGGGCGGCGGGCACCCGCTTTGCCTGCCACAACTGGCGCAGCGCGAGCTCCGGGAACCTGGGGGGCTGGCAGGTCGCGCGCTGCCTGCATTTCCTGAGTGTGCTGACAGGTTCCGTGGGCACCGTGGGGGGCACCCTGCCCGCGGCATGGAGCAAGTTCAAGCCCACCCTGTTCGACAATCCGCCGGCCCAGAAACTTTGGAACGAGTTGCATTTTCCGGACGAGTACCCCCTGGCCCACTTCGAGATGAGCCCGATTCTGCCCCATATGATCAAGGAAGGCCGGGGCAGGATTGACGTGTATTTCACGCGGGTATTCAACCCGGTCTGGACTTTCCCGGACGGCTTCTCCTGGATCGAAACCCTGCGGGAGGAGAAGTACTTCGGCTGCCACATTGCGCTTACGCCGACCTGGAACGAGACTGCGTATTACGCGGATTACGTGCTGCCCATGGGTCATGCCTCCGAGCGCCACGACCTGAACAGTTACGAGACCCACGCGGGCATGTGGATTGCCTTCAGGCAGCCCGTGCTGCGCCGGTTCGCCGAAGAGAACGGTCAGGCCGTGGAGTTCACCTATCAGGTCAATCCGGGTGAAGTGTGGGAAGAGGACGAGTTCTGGATCGAGCTGTCCTGGCGCATTGACCCGGACGGCTCCCTGGGCATCCGCGAGCACTTCCTCTCCCCCTACCGGAAGGGCGAGAAGATCACGATCGAGGAATACTACCGTTATATATTCGAGCATACCCCCGGCCTGCCCGAGGCGGCCCAGGCGGAGGGCATGAGCCCGCTCGCATACATGTGCCACTACGGGGCCTTCGAGATTTCGAGCAATGTGTACGAAAAGCACAACACCGTGCTGGACAAGAAAACCCTGCAAGGCACGCAGACCGACCAGGCCAGCGGTCTCATCACCCGCGACGGCGCGCCCACGGGCGTGATGGCGCGGGGCGAGCCCCGGGAAGGCTTTCCCACCCCCTCACGCCTGCAGGAGTTTTACTCGCCCACCATGGAGGAGTGGGGTTGGCCCGAATATGCCCTGCCCGGTTACATCAAGAGCCATATCCATCCGGAAAAGCTGGCGCGGGACAAGCACGAATACGTGCTGGTGCCCACCTTCCGCCTGCCCAATCTAATTCACAGCCGGTCGGGCAACGCCAAGTGGCTGGTGGAGATAGCGCACCGCAATCCGATCTGGATTCATACCTCCATGGCCGAGGCCCTGGGCGTTGGCACCGGAGACCTGCTCAAGGTAAACACGGATATCGGTTATTTTATCGATAAGGTATGGGTGACCGAGGCCATCAAGCCCGGCGTGGTGGCCTGTTCCCATCACATCGGGCGCTGGCAGCTCGATGGAGGGCAGAAGGGCAACCAGTGGATGGCCAACACGGTGCGATTGGAGGAGGGCGGCGGCAAATGGCGCATGCATACGGTGACCGGCGTGCAGCCCTTCGCCAGTGACGATCCCGACTCCCGGCGCATGTTCTGGCGGGATGGTGGCGTGCACCAGAACATCACCCATGCGGTGCATCCGGACCCCGTCAGTGGCATGCATTGCTGGCACCAGCGGGTGCGCCTGGAAAAGCCCGGCCCGGAAGAAAAATACGGCGATATCCTGGTGGATACCAAGCGCTCCTTCGCGGTCTACAAGGAATGGCTGGAAATGACGCGGCCCCCGCGGCGGGCGGACGGCCTGAGACGGCCCCTGTGGCTGGGGCGCCCCCTGCGCCCGGCCGATGAAGCCTTTTACAAGACCCCACGGACGGATGCGGCGGATTGACAGGCCGCCTGGGAGGCGCGATTAAAATGCCAGGGAGAATCCGCTGTCGGGAATTTCCATCGCGCTCAAGTCTCCCTCGGCAAGCACCTCGTTCAGGCTGAACACGGTGGGCAGGATATTGCGCGCATAGAAGCGGGCCGTGGCAATCTTACCTTGATAATACTGGGCGTCCTGGCTGTCTTCGGCGGCATTCTTCAAGCCTTCCTCCGCGGTGAGCGCCCCTTCCAGCAGCAGCTTTGCGATGAGCGTCTTGGACATGCTTTCCAGAAAGCGCGTCGCGGTGAGCAGGACTAACTCCCGTTTGTCCTGGGCGAAGAATTCCATATACTTGCCCAAGACCACGTTGAATCCTTCCATGGCCCGGCCCAGCGCGGCACTCTCGGCCTCGTAGCCCTTGTGGCCCCCGAGGGCTTTTACGAATTCAGCCATTTCACCGGTAAAGCGGCCGATAACCGCCCCGCCGTTCTGGGTCAGTTTGCGCCCCACCAGGTCCAGGGCCTGAATGCCGTTGGTGCCCTCGTAGACAGGGAATATTCTGGAATCGCGCATATACTGCTCCGCCGGGTAGTCGGCCGTGTAGCCGGCTCCGCCATAAACCTGGAGCGCCAGGGAAGACACATGCACCGCCATGTCGGAGACGAAGGATTTGGCCAGGGGGATGAACAGCCCGAAGTAATCCGTCAGGGCGTCAGCCGCCTCGCGGTCCGACTTGCTCAATGTTGTGGCTTCGTCCATCAGCCGTACTGTAAAAAAGATCAGCGCACGGCAGCCCTCCACGGTGGATTTCATCTCCATCAGCATGCGCCGCACGTCGGGATGCTCAATGATGGGCACCGCACCGCTTTCCGGCCGGCCATCGCGGAAGTGCGCCCCTTGCTTGCGGGTGCGGGCATAACTGAGGGCGTTCAGATAGGCCGTGGAGGCTACGGCCAGGGACTGCACGCCCACGCCTATGCGGGCTCCGTTCATCATGAGGAACATCTTGCGGATGCCTTCGCCCGGCTCCGCGCTTTCCTCCCTTTCGCCGCCCAGCAAATAGCCATCGCAGTTACCCGCCTCGCCAAAGGCCAGCGCCGCGGTGGCGGAGCCGTGAATGCCCATCTTGTGCTCGATACTGGTGCAAGTGACGTCGTTGAATTCTCCCAGGGAGCCGTCGGGGTTGACCTTGAACTTGGGCACGATGAACAGGGAGAGGCCGCGGGTGCCCTTGGGCGATCCTTCGATCCGCGCCAACACCAAATGCACGATATTTTCAGTGATATCGTGATCGCCCCCGGAGATGAAAATCTTATTTCCGGTGATCTTGTAGCTGCCGTTGGAATTGGGCACGGCCTTGGTGCTGCTCAATCCCACGTCCGAGCCCGCGTGCGATTCCGTGAGCACCATGGTGCCGCCCCAGGTGCCGTTATCCAGCTTGGCGCTGTAAATCTCGCGCTGCTCCGGAGTGCCGAAGGCGCGTATCACGTTCGCCGCGCCGTTGGTGAGCGCGGGATACATCTGAAACGCGGTGTTGGCTCCACTCATCATTTCCGTAACGGCGATGCCGAGCAAGTTGGGTGCGCCCTGCCCTCCCGCCTCTTCGGACATGGACAGGGTGTTCCAGCCGCCCTCATAATACTGCTTCCAAAGCTCGTGCATCTCCGGGGGCACTTTTACGCCATCCTCCGTTTTCTGCACGCCGGTCCTGTCCGAGGATTGCAGGGTCGGCCCGATTACTTCCGATGCGAAATGGTGGGCTTCCTTGAGAATCATGCGCGCGTCTTCCTCGCTGAAATGGTCGAAGGGCGGGGAAGAAAACAGATCGGTTAGCCTGAACTGCTCGAACAGGGTAAATTCCAGCTCCTTCAGATCGGCTTTGAAAAAATTAACATCGCTCATGAAACAGCTCCTAATTGGCTGCGAAGTCGCCTTGGTCTCCCTATGCACTCCCCATTGCCGACGGCGTCAGGTGCAGGTTTAATAACGCCTTTTTGTTAATTATGACCCAGAATATAATGACTCCCCAAATTTTAATATGGGATCGGTTACGGACTGTACAAATAGGGGCGCATCCGCCGAGTGTAGTCCCTGATACTGTAGAACAGCCGCAGCAGCAGGAACGCCAGCAAATAATACAGCCCCAGGCCGTGGATTTTGCTCCAGATCAGGAATGGGCTGTCCGGCAGCAGGGAGTAGCCATATCTGGCGGTCATGAACATTTCAATTCCGGAAATCAGCACGGCGCAAAGGCTGATCCAGTATCCAAGCCCGGCCACGACCCGCATGGGGGGGCGCGCTCTGATGACCGGCCATGGCCATCCGTTCCTGGCCGCACGAAACCCGCGCGGAATGCTATGGACCAGCATGACCAGGCGGCACAGGCACTCGATCAAAATGACCAGTGCAAACAGCCAGTGCAGTACGCGCAGCGCCGGATAGGGCAGCAGCGTCCCGCCTGTGGAAAATTTCAGGTAGAGGCCCGTCGCGATCAGGCCCAGCAGGGCGAGCAGACCGGCCGCCCTGCCCGTTTGCACCAGCATACGGTCGGTGTTGGCCAGCCAGTCCAGCAGATCGCCGCTGCTGATTTGCGGAATTTTAATGAACCGCATCGCTGGCACTGAAGAAATATGAATGCACAATCTGCGAGGCGCGCCGGCGGTCCCGCTCCGACCGCAAATCCAGGCCGGCTGAGTTGAGCGCAAGTTCGATACCGCTCGAGTTTTCGTTCTCGTCCCGTGGGGCGCCATTCCAGGTGCTGGCCGAGACGATGTCATATAAGGCGATACGGCCATTTCGCAGTACAAGGCGATGTTGGACAATGCCGGCGGGCGCCTCGATATGCGCCACCGCTTCGCCGTGCCCCTTGGAGGCGCCGTTGTCCTTTGCGATCGTGGGTTGCCCTGGATTCAGATGGTCCAGCAGAGATTCGCATCTCTCCACCAGTGGATGCAATTCCCCCAACCGGGCCAGAATGCGCCCTCCGGTGGTGTTGGCATCCAATACAGGCACCCCCAGCACTTCCTGGATGCGTTCCACCAGTGGCGCCACATGGCTGCGCGATCCGCTGAGATGGGTGATCACCAGGCGCGCCAAGGCGCCGGTTTCCGCCCGGCGGGCTTGATATAGGGGAGCCTTGATCCAACTGTAGGCGCCTTGTTTTTGCGGAGCTTCCTCCAGCAATTGGAAATTCCCGCCGGCCTTGAGCGGAACACGGTAGAAGGCGTACTGGAGATTTTCCGTGACGTTTGGCTGAAAGGATTCCAGGGTATTGCCGAACAGCACGCCCCCGGGGAATAAGGACTCTTCGGGGCCCGTATCGTCTCCGATTGTGCCGGCGCTCAGATATGCCTGGGAGCCCTTGCCCAGGGTTTTCGTCTCCTCCCGCTTTTCGAGCAACAGCAGACCGTCCTCCAGGGGCGTCTCCCGCAGGAATGGCCCGATCTCGCGCATCAGGGTGCGCAGCCTGAACACGAGCGGCTCCCGAAGCGGAGTCGTAGCTCCGCCAGGGACAATGGACATCACCAGGGGAAATTTCCCTCCAATAATGGCCATCATGCGCTGCAGGAGGGACAGCGCCCGCAACGCCCGGGCCTGATTCTCGGCGAGCTGGTTGATTTCGCTGTCCGAAAATCGGTGCGGGAAGCGGTGGCGCGCCCAGGAGCCCGGCGGTTGTGCACCCATGGCTTGGGCCACGCGCCGCAGCTCCGGCGAAGGGCCCTTGTATGCGGCCAGGGCGCTGGGGGGAATGAAATCGGGCAGCGCCTGAAAATAAAACTGCCGCAGATTGGCATGAAGAAATGACAAGGTATGCAACAGCTCCCGCAACAACAGCCCATTTTGCGCTGTCCCGGTATCCGTGGCCGCCTCCCACGCGCTAATGGCTGCAAGGGCATGGCTGACGCCGGAGTCCGCGCCAATGAGCTGGGTCATATAAACCGCGTCCAGGGGAGCCCTGCCGCGCAGCAGCTTTTCAAATCCCCGCGGCCGCGAGGCAGCCACCATGATGGTCCCCCCATCATCCTGGACAAGTTGCGCGGCGCCCTCGATCCGCTTGATTTGCATGCGCAAGGCCGCCATATCAAGCATCCTCCTTGTCGCCAGTCTCCACCCCCCGCCTTTCCTCCGGCGTGAGCGCCCTGCGGATCAGGTGCAGCCCAATGCCTGCCGCGGCCAGGGCGGCCGTGCCCATACCGAGCGCCTCCAGATTTTGCAGCAGGGCCGACTGACTGCCGAACATGCCGCCGCTCAACCGGCCATAAAGGCCCACACCGCCATGATCGGGAAAGCCCGGCTCGGCGCAGCCCGTGCAGGGACCGCCGGCTCCCACACACCAGTTGGCGCCCCCGTTCCAGCGCACCGCGGAGCAGCTGTTATGGGTAATTGGTCCCTTGCAGCCCAGTTGCAGCAGGCAGCCCGCGGAGCCAAATTCCTGAGCAAAGCGGCCGGTTTCCAGATCGTCCCGGCGCTCGCAACGTTCGCATACGGTTTCACCGTAATAGAGCAGCGGCCGCCGCTTTCCGTCGAGTCGGGGAAAACCGTAATATTCCAGATGGTTAAGAATGCCCAGCAAATGATGGGGCGGCACCGGAATGCCGGGCAACTTTATCAGTGGGGTCTTGTGCTGCCTGCACAGTGCCACGAAGTCGGCGATGTCCCGTCTGTCCGTGGAAATTCCACCGAAGCAGGCCTCAGTGCCCAGCAGCAATGCCGCCTTGGCCTGGGGCAGGACGGCACGCACCTTGGCAGCAATCTGCAATCCCGGGCCGTGCCGGCTGGGGACAGCCTCCATGACCAGTATGGGCGCGGCGGAAAACGGCCCCTGATTCGCCACGAAGCCCGTGGGTTGCACGGGGCCGTAGTCCCGCAAATCCCATTGGACGGCGATTAGGTCTAGAAAAGTCGGCAACTGCTGGCCCAACAGGGCCAGGTGGTCCTGGTCGCTGACCCCGTCTTTGATCCACACGAGCGGCGTGACTGGGACCCGTTCCGCCAGGGAGGCGGCCATGGCTTGCAGGGAGGGCAGACCCGCAGCGCCCGAGGTGCCAAGGAGTATTCCTTTAATAATTTCCCGCCTGGAAAATTTCATCCGCCTGATTATTCCCTTTGCAATCGGATTGGCGATTTCGTGTGATTGGAAGAGGTGCATGGCCTCCCCTCCTGTTTATAGCCCTCGGGCATCGCGCTTTCAACCTTGGACTTGCGGCAGCCGCAAGCAATCTGATGGTTATCCGCTCAAAAAGATAATTATTTCGGGTTTATGCTTGTCAAACAAGAATAGTTTGTGTAGAACTTGACATGCCCCGAGAGGGTTTACCTGAACCGCAGCGGTGTGAGGTGTAACGGCACGAACCGCTGCGGCTAAGGTGGGGAAGGGAAGTTGCAGTAACGAAACCCGGAGAAGGGCGAAATGCCGAAAATGCTGCTCTTACGGGAAGGGTGGTTCAGGGATCGGAACGGAACTGGCCCAAGGATGGCACCCTTGCCATGGTGCGCCACCGGCTGGCAGCCTTTCTCCGGGCTTTCGATGGGGCAGGGATTGCGCCATTGATTGACCATGCCGGATGCCACGAGCGGCGGCGAAAACCGTCAGGAACCACCCTTATGGGAGGGATTCAAGGATGAAGACACTCGCCGAGGTTTTACGGAATCGCATCCAGGAGATGGGCTTTGAGGATATCAAGGAGTGCGCCCGTCAGTTTGACGTGCCCTATGAATTGCTCCGGAAGGTGATATCCGACGGCCATCTACCCAAGGACAAGACCCTGTTGTTCTACGCGGAGAAGTTCGGACTAAACGCGGCGGACCTGATTTCCATCGTATACCGGCAACGTGCGCCCCAGCATCTCAAGTACTTGTTTGACAGCCCCTCGGGCCTGACGCCCGCGCCGATGCCCGAAACCAGCAGGCAGGCGCCCGTGCTGGGCCGCGCAGCCTGCGGCGAGTGGTTGGAATCCTACCAGGTGGAGCCGGACGCCTACGAGCCGGTGGACCTCGGCGATGATGATGCGTTCTTTGTAACGGCCGAGGGGGAAAGCATGGTGGGAGGCAATATCCCGCCAGGCGCATACCTGTTGGTATCGCCCCGGGCACGGGTCAGCAATGGGGACATTGTGCTGGCCCGATTGGGTGAAGAGGAATTTACGGTCAAGAGCTACTTCCGTCAGGCAAGCGGCACCACCATTCTCCAACCCATGAATTCGGCCTACGAGCCGTTGGTGCTCGGGCCGGAAGAGCCGCTTACCGTGATGCGAATTACCGAGATTCGTATTAAAACCTGAGTTGCTGCAGGCCGCCTGCGGGTCCGCCATTTTCCTGTCGCGTAATTTGCACCGTCCCAGGTTCACTGTTCCAAGCACACTGTTCCAAGCACACGATCCCGCGCACCGTCCGTGCCAGGGAGTGCCGCCGGTGCTGCTGTCCGCCTTGCTTATCCGGCGAGTCCGGGCCAATCCAGCCCAATCCAGCTCATCTGAACAGGCGCCGCCGCGTTCTTTGCGCGGGCAGTTTCCATGACTGGCAGTAGGCGGCGGGCTCGGTGTGGCTTTGCCTGTGCATTGCCGTGCCGCGTATGGGGGAGGTTGTGGTTTCCCATTAATTCCTTGAAATTTTTGCGTTTTTGTTGAAAAGTATCGGTAAGGATTGTTATCCGTCACGGCGGTTTAACACCTAACCGGGAAAAAGGCTTTTCCCGTAAGTATGAGGCAATGATGCCGAACCTGCTGCAGTTCGATCCCACCCAAATCATTGGATTTGTAGTCATATTCACCCGAATTACGGGGATTATGGTGATATCGCCCATTCTTGGCGACACCAATATCCCCATGCAGATCAAAGTCGCTATCGCCTTTGTGTTTTCTCTGGTTTTCTTTCCGGTCGTTGGAGCGGCGGATTTGGGTCCAAATCCGGAGCTAAGCCGAATCTTGTATGTGGCCGTGACTGAATTCGGCCTGGGTCTGGTGATGGGATTTGCCGTGCGGATGTTATTCACGGGCGTGAGCCTTGCAGGGGAAGTGGCAGGCTTTCAGATGGGTGTGGGTGTGGCCAATATCTTCGATCCGAGTTCCGAGCAGCAAGTCTCTCTGATCGGTCAGATTCAGGTCATATTTGCCCTGCTGCTCTTTGTTACGCTGGACGGGCATCACTTGCTGATCAAATCCCTCGTGGAAAGCTACGCCATTGTTCCGCCGGGAGGGCTGGCCCTGAGCGAACAGGGAATGCGCTTTTTTGTAGCGCAAGCGGGCAATATATTCCTGATCGGCCTGCAGATCGGCGCACCCTTGATCGTGGCCTTGCTGGCGGCCAACTTCAGTATGGGTCTGATCGCGCGCTCGGTGCCGCAAATGAACGTAATCGTGGTCGGGTTCCCGTTTTCGATAGGCCTGGGGCTGCTGTTCCTATTCTTGGGATTTCCGTATTTTATGCGTTCCATGATGGTCATTATCGAGCGGCTGGATGACATCCTGATGGCCGCACTGAAGCTGCTGGGATAGGCGAGGATTATCCATGGCGGAAGCCGAAGCACAAGAAAAAACCGAGGTTCCAACCCAGAAAAAGCGGGAGGATTCCCGTAAAGAGGGCATGGTGGCATCCAGCCGTGAGGTTTCCTCCGCGGCGTTGCTGGGCGCCTTCGCGCTGTATTTTCTGGTTGCGGGTCAGAGCAACATGGGCACCATGAAATCCGTGTGGCGCCACTCCTTTACCAATCTTGCGGCGGGCGATCTCACCATCGCGGAATTGGGACGAGTGTTCAAGGATGTCACGATGACCCTTGCGCCCATGCTGCTCGGGGTGTTCGGGCTGATATTTATCGTGGCGCTGCTGGCCTCCTACATTCAGGTAGGCGCGGTTTTTAACGCCCTGAAGTTTCAGCCGAACCGCCTCAATCCCCTCAACGGCATCAAGCGTATCTTCTCTTCCGTGGGCCTGGCCGAGTTTCTGAAGAGCTTGTTCAAGATGGGGGTGATTGGCTACATCACCTACTTTTCCTACCAGCAGGAAACGGAGGGGATGCTGCAACTGTCCAGGTTGTCCGTTGAGGGAATCCTGGCTTTCAATGCCTCTCTGCTGGGCGTTTTGTTCGGACGGGTGGCACTGGCTTTGGTGATTTTGGCTATCTTCGATTATCTGTTTCAGCGCTGGAACATGGAGCAGCGAATTAAGATGACCCGCCAGGAAGTTAAGGACGAATTAAAACAGACGGAAGGTGACCCACAACTGCGCGCAAGGGTACGACAAGTGCAAAGAGATGTATCACGGGCCCGGATGATGCAAAATGTGCCCAAGGCCGATGTGGTTGTCACCAACCCGACCCATTACGCGGTGGCCCTGATGTACGATCGTGAGGTCATGACAGCTCCTAGACTGGTGGCCAAGGGAGCGGGCCATATCGCCCAACGTATCAGGGATATAGCCGAAGAAAACGAGGTGCCGATCGTGGAAAATCCACCCATGGCCAGGGAAATATACGCTCAGGTGGAAATCGGCAATGAAATTCCCGAAGAATTTTTCAAAACAGTGGCGGAAATTCTTGCCTATGTGTACCGCATCAAGGGGCAGACCGCCGAGCCTCCGCTAAACTAATCAGGGCTTTTTTCGCGCTGGCCCATAGTCCGGGCCCCGCAGAGTTTCAATCTTCGCTTCAGACGTAGAAGGCATGGCCGTAGGAACCGCAGAAACTACATTGATGAAGGTCGGCCGCCATACCGACTTTATGCTGGCCATTGGTGTGGTCAGTATCATCATGGTGTTGGTGCTGCCCCTCGCGCCGATCCTGCTGGATTTGCTGCTGACGACCAGCATCGCCGTGGCGGTGTTGATTCTATTCGTTTCGCTGTTTACCAGGACGACGCTGGACTTTTCGGCTTTTCCGACCATCTTGCTTATTTCCACCTTGTTCCGCCTTTCGCTGAACGTTGCGTCCACCCGGCTCATTCTGGTGAATGGCAACCAAGGCTTGGCCGCGGCGGGGAACGTCATCAAATCCTTCGGCGATTTTGTGGTCGGCGGTAACTTTGTGGTGGGGATTATCATTTTCCTGATCCTGGTGGTTATCAACTTTGTGGTAATCACCAAAGGCGCGGGGCGGATCGCCGAGGTGGCGGCACGCTTTACCCTGGACGCCATGCCGGGCAAGCAGATGGCCATCGACGCCGATCTCAATGCGGGCATCATCGAAGATACGGAAGCCAAGGAGCGCCGCGTCAGGATTCAGCAAGAGGCGGATTTTTACGGTGCCATGGATGGTGCCAGCAAGTTCGTACGGGGGGATGCTATCGCGGGTTTGATCATCACCGGCGTCAACATCATCGGCGGACTGGTGATCGGGGTCTTTCAATTCGGCATGGATCTGGAAACGGCCCTAGACACCTACACGGTCTTGACCGTGGGCGATGGCCTGGTCGCACAGATTCCGGCTCTGATCGTCTCCATGGCCGCTGGTATCGCCGTTACCAAGGCTTCGGGCGACGAAACCCTGGCCGATGACATCAAAAAGCAGTTGCTGGGCAATCACCGGGCCATGTCCGTGGCGTCGCTGGTGATTTTTGGCTTCGCCATCATTCCCGGCATGCCCACTTTGCCCATGATGGTGGTGGCGTCGACCGTGGGCTTAATTGCCTATTTGACCTACAGCGGAAAACAGCGGGCAAGCGCGGAAGAGGTGGAAGCCACGGCTGCCGAAGCGCAGCAGGCCGCCGAGGAGGCCCCGGAAGACATCGAGGCATTGCTGCCCATCGACCGCCTTGGCATTGAGCTTGGGTTTGGGCTGATTCCTCTGGTTGATGCCGAGCAGGACGGGGAGCTGCTGGAGCGGATCAAGTCCATCCGCCGCCAGTTGGCGACGGAAATGGGCTTTATCGTTCCGCCCATCCATATCAAGGACAATCTGGATCTGGCCCCGGGCGCCTATTCCATCATCATCAAAGGGGTGGAAGTGGGGCGCTCCGAAGTGATGCTGGATCACTTGCTGGCCATGAAGACTGGCGATGTGGACGAGGATATTGCCGGGGTGGACACCATCGAACCCGCATTCGGTTTGCCCGCCCTGTGGATTCCACCCGAAGATCAGGAGCGCGCGCAGTTCGCCGGCTTTACCGTGGTCGATCTGCCCACGGTGCTGGCCACGCACCTGATTGAAGTTGTAAAGCGTCATGCGCCGGAGTTCCTGGGCAGGCAGGAAGCACAACGGCTGATCGACAATTTCGGCAAGGATGAGCCCAAGGTGGTGGAGGAGTTGATCCCCAACGTACTCACCCTGGGTGTGGTGCAGAAAGTGATGCAGAACCTGCTGCGTGAGCGGGTGTCCATTCGCGATCTGCACACGGTGATGGAAACCCTGGCCGACATGGGGGGATTAACCAAGGACCCGGACCTGCTCACCGAGTATGTGCGCCAATATATGGCGCGCACCATCACGCGCCAGTATCAGACGCCTGACGGCACGCTGCCGCTGGTTTCGCTCTCCCAGGACTGGGAGGACAAGCTGGCCGCCGCCATCCAGACCACGCCCCAGGGCACTTATCTGGGCCTGGATCCCGAAATGGCGCAAAACGTTATTCAGAACATTGAAGGGCAGATGGAAAACTTCGCCGTATTCAGTTACCAGCCCATTTTGCTCTGTTCGCCGTTGATCCGGCCCCATGTGAAGAAATTGACTGAACGGTTTATTCCGAATCTGGTGGTGCTGTCCCACAACGAGGTCTCCCACGACGTGCGAATCGAGTCTTTGGGACTGGTAGGCTAGAACGCCGGATGTGGGGGAGCGCATCCGCAATTGAGGCAATAGGTCAGTAATGCAAATCAAACGTTACCGCGCAGCGGATATGCACGAGGCGTTGAGCAAGGTCAAAAAAGACATGGGCGCGGATGCCGTGATTCTATCCACCCGCCAGGTGCGGGGGGGAGGCGGAACTTTCGGCCTGTTCGGCAAACCCATGCTGGAGGTCACCGCCGCCCGCGAGACGCCGGGCGACGACGGGGGCAACAGTACCCTGCGCGCCGCTTTGACCGGGGGCGACAGGGCGCTGGCCGTCAATGAGGGGGAGCATCGGCCCGCGGATGGCGCGGCAAGCGAATTAATGCGCCAGATGCTTTCCAGGAACAAGATGGAGACCGAAAGCTTGCTGGCACCCTTGCAGGATGACATCCACGATCTGAAAGAGATTATGCAGTCCGTGGGGGATTCCCAGAAAAATGGCCTGCGCGAGGAGACCGCGCTGCAGCAAATCCGTAGCGACCTGGCCAACATGCACCAGTTGCTGCACTCCCTGACCGCTCAATCCACAACCCTGCGCGGGGCGGAATATCCCGACAACCTGGTGGTGCTCTACCAGCAGTTGATCTTTAACGGGATGGAGGAAAAATTCGCGCGGCGGCTGGTGGAAGAATCCCTGAAAAGCATCCCGGGCAAGGAGATGGAAGATTTCTCCTACGTAAAGATCTTCCTGGCCCGCATGCTGATGAAGATCATCAACACCACAAACGGCATCCAGGCCGATGGAGATCAGCAGAAAGTGGTGGCGCTGGTCGGTCCCACAGGCGTGGGCAAGACCACCACGGTGGCCAAGCTGGCCTCCGAGCAACTGCTCAAGCATCGCAGGAAGGTGGCGCTGATCACCATCGACACCTTCCGTATCGCCGCGGTGGAGCAGCTCAAGGTGTATGCGAAAATCATGGGCGTTCCCGTCTCGGTGGTGCAGAGCAAGGGGGAACTGCGCCAGGCCATTGACAGAAATGCCGGCGCGGATGTCATATTCGTGGATACAGGCGGGCGTTCCCAGCGCGACGACTTGCAAATGTCGGAAATCTACAAGCTCTTTGGAGATGCGGAAAACATCGACATCCTGCTGACCCTGAGCGCCACCACCAAGGATGCGGACCTGACCGAGATAACCCGGCGCTTCAATGAAATCCCTCTTTCCGGAGTGGTGTTTACAAAGCTGGACGAGAGCACGGCCTTTGGTTCTATGTTCAACCATGCCATCCGCTTCAAAATGCCAATTGCCTATTTGACCACGGGTCAGAAGGTGCCCGAGGACATGGAGTTGGCCACGCGGGAGCGCTTGGTCGACCTGATGTTGAATATCACCGATGCCTGAGCGCCGGGCCGGATGATCGCCGCGGGAGCTGTCCCGCGGCAACCACCTCTTACGAAATTACGCGTCGAGCAGCCCATCCATGGATCAAGCAACCACCCTCCGCAAAATCGTCAATCTCAACAAATTCGAAGAAGGCCCGCAGCCCAAGTTGAGCGGCCGCATGCGCGTGATCGCCATTACCAGCGGCAAAGGCGGAGTCGGCAAAACGAATATTGTGCTCAATCTGTGCATGGCCCTGAGCAGTCGTAATCGCCGCGTATTGTTGCTCGATGCGGACATGGGGCTGGCCAATGTGGATGTGTTGCTGGGGCTCACTCCCAAATATACCCTTGAACACGTGATGAATCGGCAGAAGGATGTGCGGGACATCATGCTCACCGGTCCCGCCGGATTCCGCATCCTTCCCTCGGGTTCGGGCATCAGCGAGCTCTCTGAAATGACCTATGAGCAGCAAATGCACCTGTTTCAGGAGCTGAGCAAGATCGACGACGATCTGGATTATCTGTTTATCGATACGGGCGCGGGCATATCCTCCAACGTGCTGCGTTTTAATGCCTCGGCCAACGAGATTCTGATTATCGCCAATCCGGAGCCCACCTCCATTACGGATGCCTATGCGCTGATGAAGCTGCTGGCCATTAAGTACCACATCCGAGATTTTGGCCTTATTGCCAATTCCGTCACTTCCCGGGCCGACGGGCAGGGGGTCTACGACACTCTGGAGCGGGTGTGCAGCCAATTTCTCAAAGTGAACCTGAACTTTCTGGGCTGGATTCCCTTCGACGCCAATTTCCGCAGGACCGTGCGCCAGCAAAAGCCGCTGCTGGAGTTGTATCCGGATTCCCCCGCGGCAAAGAGTATTTCCCGCATCGCCGATCTGCTGGACAGCCACTCCGTCACGCAATTGCCTCCTCAAGCCGCCGCCGGCGCTGAAATCGGGCCGGAAAAAGCCTCCAGTTTTTGGGACCGTTTATTGCATTGGAAGAAGATGTAACGACTGCCCGGAGGTGCGTCTTCGCGCCTGTGGGTTGCCGCCGATGCAGTGGAACGCAGTCTCTGGAAAACTGGAGCAGTGCATGAACAACCCCTATGCCCAGTACGCATACCAGGGGAAGTCCAGGGAGGAGATGGTGCTGGAATACGCGCCGCTGGTGAAGCAGATCGCCAACCGGCTGGCAGCCCGCCTTCCCGACAATCTGGACAGGCAGGATCTCATCCAGGCGGGCATGATCGGCTTGCTGGATGCGATCGAAAAGTACGACCCCCAGAAAGAGACCCGCTTCCGCACATACGCGGAGTTCCGCGTCCGGGGGGCCATGCTGGATGACCTGCGCGCCTCCGACTGGATTCCCCGCTCGGTGCGGGAAAACGCCGACCGCGTAGGCCGGGCCATTCGCTCCCTGCAATCGGAACTGGGCCGCCAGCCGGAAGAAGCCGAAATCGCCGACAGCCTGAAAATCTCCCTGGCGGAGTACCACACCCTGCTGCTCAAGGCCAAAGCCGTGCCCCTGCTCTCCCTGGAAAATCTGGGAAGTTTTGAAGGCGATGAGCAGCACGGTTCGATTTTCGACCTGCTGGAAGATCCCGACTGTACCGATCCCCTGGATACTCTGGCCCTGCAACACTTGCAGGAGCGGCTCAGCGATGCCATCCGCGAGCTGCCGGAAAAGGAGCAGTTGCTGCTCACTATGTACTATGATGAAGAGTTGAATCTGAAGGAAATTGGCGCGGTGATGGGTGTCACCGAGTCCCGGGCCTCGCAAATCCGCACCCAGTCCATCATGCGCCTGCGCAATGCGCTCAAAAGCACCGCCCCCACCGATCTCATCGACCGAATGCTCGACCGCCGGGCCACCTAGCCACACCGCCGCTTCCTCCCGCCAAGTTTCTGCCTGCTTTTCCTGCAAGCCACTGCCGGCCCTGTGCTTTCTTGCGTGCGCCGTGCGGAAGCCCCTGCGATTCCCATAGGTTCTTGCGTTCCGGTGCGGCCTTCGGGCTAGGCACTGCCTGAGAGACTGCGCGCCGGCCCGGCCCCCTGCGAGACGCCCGCCCACTCGCGAGTGGGTGGGCGCCTCAGGGAGGCGGCTTTTTTATATAACTGAAATTTTAGGACTCCGCGTTGCTGAGGAGCGGGCCTGTCCTGAGCGAAGTCGAAGGGCGAAGCTCACGTCTCGCCTGTCCTGAGCGAAGTCGAAGGGAAGTACGCGGAGTCCGTAGCACCAACTAAATTCGCGCATTCCACAACTCTCAGACAAAACCTAGGCGATGATGTCCAGCAGGCCATCCATGCGGTCAATGATGAAATCGGGCTGTTCGGCAATCATTTCCTTCCGGCTTGCCACGCCATAGGTTACGGCGACGGTCATCACGCCTGCCGCCTTGCCCGCACGCACGTCGTTGATGCCGTCCCCAATCATTACCACTTGCTCTGGCCGCAAACCATGCTTGCATATGAAATGGGTGAGGGGCAGGGGGTCGGGCTTCATGCGTGCCAGGGAGTCTCCACCCAGCACGGTGCCAAAGCGCTCCCGCACGCATAGCCCGGTCAGCAGGGTTTCCGTCTGCCGGATCGGCTTGTTGGTCACCACACCCAGGGCGCGATTGCGAAAGTGATCCAGCACGAATTCCACGCCATCGTGGAGCCTGCTTTGGTCAAGCATGTGTTGCTCATAAAAGGCGCCATAGTGGCCATGGGCCTCTTCGAACAGGTGCTCCGCCACCGGCACCGTCTGCCGCACCAGGTAGGCGGTGCCGTTCCCCACCTGCCCGGTAATCTGATCGGCCGGCAGGGGATCCATGCCATATTGGCCGCGGGTCAGGTTGATGGCGGTGGCAATGTCCGGCAAGGTATCCACGAGCGTGCCGTCGAGATCGAATATCAAACCCTCCTTAGGTTGCGGAATGCTGCTCATGGTTGTGATGAGTCCTGTGATTGATTGGAGGCCCGGCTCAACACACGCTTTGCCAGCGCCACCCAGTTACGCGCCTGGGCGTCCCCCAGCATCAGGGTGGCGGCCAGGTAGAGCGCCGCGGCACCCGTCAGGGTCAACCCGAACACGATCCAGTTGTTGAGGGAGAACGGGCCGTGCCGCCATTCTCCGAATCCGATCGCCCACCAGGCCAGCAGGCCACAGGCCAGCGCCGAGACCCCTTGCACCACCAGGGGCCGCCAGGGAAACCAGTTGCTGAGATGGCTGGCCTTGCGCCTGAGCAGAAAGCCCAGCAGGGCGCATTGGAACCAAGTGCCGCCGCTCAATCCCAGGGCCAGCCCCTGCACTTCCCAGCGCTGACTGAGCCACCATCCCAGGGCGCCGGTGACCAGCAGCGTCGCCGCGGACACGGCCACCGGTGTGCGGGCGTCACCCATGGCGTAAAAGACAGGCACCATCACCCGTACCCCCGCCAGGGCCGGCAGGCCCAGGGCCAGCAGGCGCACGGCGTCCGCGGTGGAGACCACGTCGCCATACTGGAAGGCGCCGTGCAAGTAGAGCATGGCCACGATTCCAGGCGCCGCCGCAATCAAACCCGCCATGGCGGGCAGAATGGTATAAAGCACCGCGGCGAAGGTGAGTCGGATCGTCTGCCCAAGGCGTTCCCAGTCCTGATGGGCCTGGTGGCGGCTCAGCTGCGGCAGTCCGGCGGTGGTAAAGGCAAGGGCGAACAGGCCCATCACCAGTTCGGAAAGGCGGGTGGCGTTGTGATATTGAAAAATCTGTCCCGCGGGCAGGAAACTGGCGATCACACCAAGAATGATGATGTTCAACTCGTACACCGCCACCCCGAACAGGGATGGCAACAGCAGGCGGAACAATTGACGTACGTGCGGGTCGCTCCAGCCGGCTTTCGGCAGGAGTGGTATGCGGTGGCTGCCCAGGGAAGGCAATTGCAGCAACACCTGCGCCACGCCCCCCACGAGCACGCCACCCGCGATGGCCAGCACGGGCTGTGCCAGGAATCCGGAGAAGCCGATGACTGCGGCGATGATGCCCACATTGAGAAATATCGGCGCGGCCGCCGGGGCCGCGAAACTGCCCTGGGCATTGAGGATGCCCATGGCCCATGCCACCAGGGAGACCAGAATCAGATAGGGAAAGGTCAGGCGCAGCAAATCGGCGGTCAGGGCAAATTTTTCCGGATCATTCAGGAAGCCTGGCGAGAACAGCGCGGTGAGCGGGCCGGCCAATAATATGCCCGCCAGGGTGAGCACCAGGGTCGTGACCAGTACCAGGCCCAGCACGCGCCGTGCAAACTCAATGGCCGCCTCCGGCCCCTGCTGTTCGCGTACTTGCACGAATATGGGGACGAAGGCGATGGTCATGGAGCCTTCCGCCGTAAGGCGCCTCAGGGCGTTGGGAATGCGGAAGGCCTGCACCCAGGCATCGGTGGCGCCGCTGGCGCCAAACCGATGGGCAATTGTAAGGTCCCTGGCCATGCCGAGCACCCTGGAAATCAGGGTAAACGCGGTGACGATGCCCGCGTGACGGTAAATTATCGCGGCTTCCTCGCTGTGCGCCGCCGGAGAAGATGATGGGCCGGGCGAGACTGGATCACTCATGGAGTATGGATGCTGTGTGATGGGACTCGGGAATGCCGTGCATGCCGTGAATGTAAATTTGACGGGATAATTCCGAGCCCCTTCCCGGTCCGGTTATTGCGCCGGTTGCGGCGGGGCCGCGCCTTTTCCATCAGACCGATCCCTTGCTGTTGATGGCGCGGTCCAGATTATACGCGGCGCTGATCAGGGCGAAATGGCTGAACGCCTGGGGGAAATTCCCCAGCAGCTCGCCCGTGGAGGAAATTTCCTCGCTGTACAGGCCCAGGTGATTGGCGTAGCTGAGCATCTTCTCGAAAATCAGGCGGGCCTCCCGCAGCCGGCCGGCCCGGGTGAGGGCTTCCACCAGCCAGAAGGTGCACATAGTGAAAGTGCCCTCCTCCCCTGTAATGCCGTCGTCGGCGCTGTCTCCCGAATCTTCTCCGTGTTTGTAGCGAAACACCAGGGAGTCGGATACCAGATGCTGCAAGGTCTGATTCAAGGTGGCCTGCATGCGCGGATCCTGCGGCGAAACGAAGAAGACCAGGGGCATGATCAGGTTGCTCGCATCCATCGCGGTGGAGTCGTAATATTGCACGAAGCATTGCAATTCCTGGTTCCAGCCCCGGCTCATAACCTCGCTGTAAATTGTCTCGCGCACCTTGCGCCAGCGGCCGCTGTTGGAGGGGAAGCCGCGTTTTTTGGCAAGGCGGATACCCCGGTCCAGGGCGACCCAGCACATGACCTTCGAGTAGATGAAGTGCTGGGGCTCACCGCGCACCTCCCAGATTCCCATGTCGGGCTTGTCCCAGTTGTCGCAGACCCAGTCCAACAGGGGTTGCAGGGAAATCCACAGGCCGGACGAGATGGGCGTGCCATATTTGTTGAACAAATAAATGGCGTCCATCAGTTCGCCATAGATATCCAGTTGCAGTTGATGGGCGGCGCCATTGCCGATGCGCACGGGCGCGGAACCTTTGTAGCCTTCCAGATTGTCCAGGATGGTTTCCGGTATGTTGTGCTGGCCGTCAATCTTGTACATGATCTGCAGGGAGCCGTCCGGGTTGCGTTCCTTGGCCCGGGAAGTGAGCCAATCCATGAACTGCGCGGCCTCCTTGGTGAATCCGATGCGCAGCAGCGCGTAGAGGGAAAATGACGTGTCGCGAATCCAAGTGTAGCGATAGTCCCAATTGCGTGTGCCTCCTATTTTTTCCGGCAGGCTGGTGGTGGGGGCCGCCACCATGGCGCCGGTGGGCGCATAGGTGAGCAGTTTCAGGGTGAGCGCGGAGCGATGCACCCACTCCCGCCAACGGCCCTGATAGGTGCATTGGGAAATCCAGCGATGCCAATAATTGATGGTTTCCGTGTAGGCGCTTTCTCCTTCCACGTCGTTCAGGAGCGGATCGCCCCCATCCATCGTGTGATTTAGAATGAAATACACGGTTTCCCCCTCTGAAAGGGAAATCTCGCATTCCACGCCTTTATTCTTTACCTGCAGGGGCAGCGGGCTTAGCAAGCCCATGGTTGTATCTCCCGAACGGAACACTGCGCCGGCCTCGGCCACCTCCACCGAGTGGGTGTCCCGGCCGTAATTGAAGGCGGGATGACATTCCAATTGAAATCGGATGGAACCCCGTACGCAGCTCAGCCCGCGGATAATCTGATGCGGTGGATCGTCAACTTCATCGGCCTCGCCGGAAACCGGCATAAAATCGTTCAGTTCACCCACACCGTCGGTATGGAGAAAGCGCGTGATCAGTACGTTGGTTTCCGGATAGTAAAATTGTTGGCGGCGGAGGGATTCCTTGGGCGCGATCTTGAAGTAGCCGCCCCGCTTGTCGTCGAGAATGGCGCCGAACACGCTCGGTGAATCGAAATTTGGCAGGCAATACCAGTCAATGGAGCCGTCGGAGGCCACCAGGGATGCGGTATACATGTTTCCGATCAGTCCGTACTCGGAAATTTCCTTATATGCCAAGACCAACCTCTTGCTTGGGTTGTCAGTTTGCCGCGGCACCGGCGCACCCGCCCGCGGTGAACCGGGGAAGTGACGCAGCGGCCCATGCTCCCCGCCACCGGTGGTCTCCGGTGCGGCGCCCCGCCGCCTACATTTTAGTCCTGCCTATCTTTAACGTAAATATTCCCGCAGGCCGGTGGGAGGCTGCTCCCAATCCTGTCAATTCATGCCCGCCTTCCCAAGGTATTGCAACGGCCGCGCCTCCTGCAGAAAGTGCCCGCCACAAATTGCCATCATCAGGTCCTTGAACAGCAACGGCGCCAGCCGGGCGTTCCGCTTCAGGGCAATATCCAACTCCGCCAGGGCACGCAGCATGCGCTCCAGTTCCGTGGCGGAATATTGCCTGGACTGCCTCACCAGTTTGCGGGCGATGAATGGGGGCAGTTTCAATTGCGATGCCAGTTCCGCTTCTCCGGCGCCCGCGGCGTTCATGGCATGGATGCGCATCAACTGCCGGAAGTAGCGCGCCAATATTCCAATCAGCACCGGATGCTCGTGGGGAGACTCGCGCATCAGTTGATCCAGCACCGCCAGGGTGCCGTCCAGGTCCTTCGTCCCCAGCTTTTCGGTGATCTGGAAGGGAGAATGGCGGCTGTTGCCGTGCAGGGCGGCCAGCAGAGCCTCCTCATCGGGCTCCGTGCCGGCGGGAAAAAGCAATGCCAGCTTATCCAGCTCCGATGCCAGTTGACCCAGGTCATTCCCCACATGGCGCAGCAACTGCTCCATGGCGGGCCGATTGAGGGCAAGTCCGCGTGCGCGGGATTCCTTGCGCAGCCAGTCCAGAGGTGCATAGTCGTCATAAGTGACGAACTTTTCCACGGTGCCATGCCGCTTCAGCAGCCGCAGCAACGGCGCCGAAAGATCGCCCTCCCGGCCCTCGGCGGTGAAGATCAGCCGGCAGCCGGGGGGCGGGTTGGCGATCAGTTTTTCCAGCAGGGCGTGCAGCCTGCCCACGGCGGAGGCTGGCTCCGCAGATGTGGCGGATTCTCCTTCCTCATCGGCAAACACGATCTTGCCTTTTACTTTGAGGCGCAGAAAGGCCTTCAGGCCGAGCAGTTCGTGCCCGGCATCATTGGGCACAAGAAATTGCGGCGATTCCGCCGCGACATCCAGCAGCACCTGTCCCCCGGGCAAGGAGGTGACCTCACCCACCCAGCCGCGCAGGTTGGCCTCGTCTGTGCCGGACTGTCCGGCGGGCAGTTCGCCGGCTTCCGCCCACACGCTCCGGCCCTCCCATGTGCAGCGGCGCATCTGAATGGCCTCCAGGGCCTCGGCCAGGTTTGCCGCGGCCCGGCCCGTCATCTTCACGCATTCCAGATGATCCAGGCGCACCACATATTGCCCGGTCAGAAAGGGCACCGTCTGGCAGGCGATCTGGAACTCATCCACGCTTTCGCTGAGTGCCTCTCCGGAAGCGGCTCTGAACATTTCCTGGGCGTCGAAGCGGTGATAGGCGAATTCCGGCAGAGCATCTCCCAGCGCATCCGCAACCAGGCGCTGGGCGGTCTCAGCCACGGCATGGCGCTGGTTGCCGAAGACGAGCGATACATTTTGGGATGAGGAGGCAGCCGGCATCGGGGCACGGTCGGATGATGGGAATTCAGGAACCGATGGACAATTGGATATTGCGGCGCACGTTCTCCGCAGTGGTGGAATCCATGGCGATATCCGAAAGCCGCTGCAACTCGGCCAACGTGTATTGGGACAGCCGGTCCTTGACGATGGGAATAAGCGGGGCGTTCATGCTCAATTCCCGCAATCCCATTCCGGCCAGCACCAGGCAGCCTTCCGGATCGGAGGACATCTCCCCGCAAAGCTCGATCGGCTTGCCGTGGCGGTTGGCCGTCTCGATCAGGCGCTTGATCATGATCAGCACCGCCGGGTCAAGCGGGTCGTAAAGATGGCTCACGTTGGGATTGTTGCGATCCACCGCCAGCACATATTGGGTGAGGTCATTGCTGCCGATGGAAAGGAAATCCAACTCGCCTACAAAATGCTCGCACATCAGAACCGCGGACGGCACCTCGAACATCATGCCCAGCTTGATTTCCGGCAGCGCCTTGCCGGATTCCTGCTCCAGTTCCCGCCGGCAGTCCAGGTAAATGCGCTTTACTTCGTGCAACTCGTCCAAATGGCTGATCATGGGAAACATCAGTTGCGTATCTCCCATGTGGGCAACCTGGAGAATGGCCTTGATCTGCTCTTTGAGCAGGGATTGCCACCGCAACTGGTAACGGATAGAGCGGATGCCCAGAAACGGATTTTCCTCCTTTGGGAAATGCAGGTAGGAGGGAAACTTGTCTCCGCCCAAATCGAGCGTGCGGAAGATCACAGGCTGCCCGTCGGCGGTTTTCAGCACTTTGCTATAGGTTTCCACCAACTCCTCGATTGTGGGGCAGGTGGAGCGCATCAGGTAATAAATTTCGGTGCGGTACAGGCCTATGCCCTCGGCGCCGTACCGGGTAAAATCCTCCAGGTCCTGCGCCAGTCCCACATTGGCCCGCAGGATTATGCGCTCCCCGTCCTTGGTGGTGCAGAGGACATCGCGCAACTCGTCCAGGTGCGACAGATAGGCCGCCTGCGACACCTGATGGCGTTCGTACACCTGCACGAGACCGGCATCCGGATTGACGAATACAGTCCCCGACTCGCCGTCAACCAGCACTTCCTCGCCCTCCAGCAGTAACTCCACGGCGTCGGTGATGCCGCTCACCGCGGGGATGCGCAGGCTGCGCGCCAAGATGGAGGCGTGGGACACATGGCCGCCGTAAGTGGTGACGATGCCCTTCACAAATTGGGGATCCAACTGGGCGGTGTCGCTGGGCGTGAGGTTTTCCGCCACCAAAATCACGGGCCGCTCCATTACCAGGCGCCTGGGCTGACTTTGTCCCAGGTGATGCAACAATCGGAAGCCGATGTCTTCCAGGTCCGCGCCCCGCTCCTGGAGATAAGGGTCTTCGATGCTTTGGAAGGCTTTCAAGTGCTCCCGCACCACGTGAGAAACCGCCCAGGACGCCGAGGCGCCCTCCTGGATCTGGTCGACGATGCGCTGAATGAAATTGCGGTCTTCCAGAAACAGCAAATGGGCGTGGAATATCGCCGCGTCCTGTCCACCGATACGCGTGGTCACGTCCTGGATCAGGTGCAGGATTTCCTCCACGGACTCCTCCACCGCCTTGCGTAGCGCCTGCTCTTCCTGCTGTGGCGAGTTCTTGGAAGCATATGCGGGCTCTTCGATGCGGTGCTGGGTAAGCACCATCACCTTTTCCTTGGCAAGGCCAGGCGCAATGGGAATGCCTTCCAACTGGAAGGCGTGCTCAGGCCGCTCGCGTTTGGGAATTTTACCGGCCACTTCTTGTACCCGCTCCACCACGATCGCCTTGGAGATCAGTCCGGAAATCTGTGAAGCGATCGTGATCAGCAACCGTTCTTCTTCCGCGGTGAATTGACGGTGTTCCTGATTTTGAATGGCCAACACGCCGATGGGCTTGCGGTATTCGATCAGCGGCACGCCCAGAAAGGAAGACAGCTTGTCCTCGTCAATAGATGGGAAGTACTTGAAGCGGGGATGGCTGGCCACATCGAGTACGTTGACGGGCGAGCGGGTTTCAATGGCCATGCCGATCAGGCCCTCGGTGGTGTTCATGCGCACCTGTCCCACGGCCGTCGGATTAAGCCCGTGCGTGGCCTTCAGCTCCAGGCGCTGATCGTCTTCCTCGTAGAGGTAAATCGAACAGACATCCACACTCATGCGCTCGGCGATCAGGTGCACGGTCTGGGAAAGGGTCTCGTCCAGATTGTGGGAAGTCGTGATAATGCGGCTGATATCGATCAGCGTCTGCAGGATGCCCTCATGGCCATCCGCCCCGCCGCCACGATGGTCAATTCCCACGCTATCGCTCATTGTTGCCGCCATGCGCGTTGTGTTGATCCCAGGCCCGGCACCCGTCCGAGGAGCCCCGGTTCGCCGCCGCGAACGCCGGCCGGCAGAGGGCATGAATTGTTCCTGGATATCAGGATTTCGAATTTTTCCCTCACAAACTCCTCAAATCTTCAACCGGTATTGCGGTGCGATTTTGTAGCCGTATCCGAAATATTAATTAACCAGTCTAGCCGAATCGAAGGGACAAGCAAAAGCAATAAGCTGTAAGCTATTGATAAAAGAAGTAAAATCCCTTTCGTCCCTGCCGGACGGAATCTGTAAAATTGGGACTTGCGGAATTCTCGCCGGTTTGGCAGACCGTGAAGAAGTTTTGCGGTTAATCGTGACCCTGTCCAAGCTGGGAAGACCCGCCAGCACCTGGGGCCAGTGAGCCTTGCACACCGTCTGGACCTGACATGAGCAGCACCACCATCGTGAATTTCTCCCGCAACCGCCGCCAGGAATTGCAGGCGTTGGTTGAGGCCGCGATCCGGCAAAGGATATTTCCAGGCATGGAGTTGCTGGTGGCCAAAGGAGAGGAGGTGCTCCTGCACGAAGTCTGGGGAAATATCGAGGCGGGTCCCGAAGCCGCGCGGCTTGGGCGAAATACCCTTTTCGACATCGCCTCCATGACCAAGCCCATCGCCACCGCCATTTCCATGATGGTGCTGATTGAAAAAGGAACCCTGGCCCTGGAAGACAAGGTGCGCGATTTCATTCCCGAATTCGAGCATCCGGAAAAAGACGGGATCGCGTTGCGTCATCTGCTTACCCATACCTCCGGGCTGCCCGACTGGGCGGATTTGTTCAGCAATACGGAGAGTCAGCAGGACGCCCTGCAAAAGCTGCTGGCCATTCCTTTACAGTATCCAACGGGTACGGCGATAGTTTACAGCGATCTGGGTTTCCTGCTGCTGGGAGAAATTATCCGGCGCGTGAGCGGCCAGAGCCTGGGAGAGTTCTTCTACCAGAATGTGAGTCACCCGCTGCAGATGGCCCGCACGGCCTTTAATCCGCTGCTGATGGGCTGGGATTTGCCCATCGCGCCCACTCTGTATTGCACCATGCGCCAGCAGTTACTGCGGGGCATCGTCCATGACGAGAACTGCTTCCGCTTTGGCGGGGAAGGGGGCAACGCCGGGCTGTTTTCCACCGCCGGTGATGTGCACCGCTTTTGCCGGATGATTCTGGGCGAGGGGGAGTTGGAAGGTGTGCGCGTGCTTACGGCGCGGACAGTGGACATGATGACGGCCAATCACAATCCCCGCAAGCTGGCCCCGCGTGGCATGGGCTGGGACATGAAGGGCGAGGGCTTTGGCTATATGAGCTGTGGCGAACTGATGGCCGTGGGCTCGATCGGCCACACGGGATTTACCGGCACGTCTTTTTGGATAGAGCGCAAAAGCGGGTTGACCGTGATTCTGCTTACCAACCGGGTCAATATCGCCCGTGACAAGAACCAGCCCGATATGATGAGCTTCCGGCCGCGTCTGCACAACCTGGTGGTCTCGCTGGTCGACGGGTGAGCGCCGCCCCGATTCCGCCCGTGCTATTTCTTCCTTGTAAGATTATCCCAGTAGGTATCGAACTCCCCCGAATTCTTGAGCAGCTTGCGGCGGAAAGCCACCACTTTCCCGAATGGGGTTGCCGGTGCCGCGAGGGCATGGAAGGCGACCCAATTGTCCTTGCGCAGCCGGTCCACCACCTGTTCCTTGAAACCCGCCAGGGAATATTGCTCATTGCGGTAGAATATTGTGCCGTCCTGGCGGATGCGGTAGTTCAGCCTGACCGTGGGGCGGGCCTTGCGCCTCAAGTCCCGCGCCGCCAAGGCCCGCCTGCGCATCGCCTCCTTGTGCTCGATAAAGGCGAACTTTTCCATGATGGGAGCAAGTTGGGCCAGAGCCGCCTCGATCACGGTCTTTTCCTTTTGCACCACGGCCAGTTGTTCCTGGGCCGCCTCCAGGCGCACTTCGGCTTCAGATTCGGTGGTCCTGACGAAAAACAGGATCAAGACCAGGAACGCCACCAGCAAAAACAGCAGGTCAATGAACGCGATAAACGGTCCCTGGGAGCGCTTTTCTTCCGGTGCGACGATCATCTCCGTCCTCTTAACATGCGGCTCGCGCGGGACCTGATGCTACGGCCGCGCCGGCTCTTTCCGCGAGCCTCCTCCCCGGTCAACTCTGCCAAGGAATCGCCCGGCGGAGGGCTCTCGGACAATACCTGACCGCGGGTGGAAGGATTCTGGCTGAGCAGGCCGCTCTTGCCCGCCCCCAGCCGCTCCAACTGATTGGCCATCTGATCCATCAGCAGCAGGGTGTCGTGGTTCAACATCCTCAGTTGCAGCAGATCGTGTTCGATCTGTTTGGAAGACCCGCCCTTCTCGCTGCCCTTGCCCACCATGTGATCCAGCTTGCTTGTCATGGTCTGCATGGCTTCGGTGAGTTTTGAGAGGGCCTGGGCCGAGAAATTCACCTGGATCGGTTCGGTCTCCTTGAGGGCTTCCACCGTGCTTTTCATGTGTTCAGCGATTTCCAGGGCCTCCTTGGAAGACCCCCCACCGGCCAACTGCTTTTTCTGGGCGTTCATCACCCCTTCCAGGGTGTGGGTCAGTTCCTGTACGGTATTGGCCAGCCGGGCCGGATTGCCCGCGGACGAGAGCGGCCCCGCCTGCATGGGATTGAATCCCGGCTCGGCGCCGGGCCCCAGCCCCCGCAGGGCGTAGTTCTGGGTGGGCAGAATGAAAGTTGCCATCAGAATCTGCAGGGAGTTCAGGATTTCGAACATAGCCCGCTCGTTTCGCATGTAAAGCGGCCTGAGAATCAGCACGAACAAGTTTGCAAGGATGGTCGTTCCCAGAGCGGTGCCGAAGCCGGTGATGATGGACAATTCGGGCAGTTCGGCATTCACGCTGAAGGCCAGAAACATCCGGGTTAGTCCGATCAGAGTGCCGATCAGGCCCAACTGCGGAAGCACCTCGATGAAGGTCCACACCAGTTTCATGCTGCGCTGAGTGAGCAGGGTATGGATGTCCGCGATTGAGCTCTCCTGATTCACCCGGGCCCGGCGGCTTCCCTGCTGGAAGGTGCGCAGTACGTTCTGATAGTGAATCTGAAGCAGGGTGCTGCGGAAAATACTGGACTTCCTGCGCACCAGGGACTGTAGGAAACCGCGGGGTTTATCCGGTTCCTTGACCGGGTCGGGACCGTCGACGTTTTCGTTGATCATGTCGCAGTCCTGCTCGAGCCGGTGGCCCTCCAGATGGTAGAAGATGCCATCCCGAACGATCAAGAACATGGCCACCAGGAAGAGCAGCATGATCGCCCCGTAGACAAAATAGGGCGCCCATTCCGGCTTGGCATAGCCGATGGCCAAGGAGGCGGCGACCAGCAGGAAAAAAAGGAAGTTCCACTGCAAGGGGGAGCTTATGAACACCCGGTGGGGCGGCAGGTCGATCAGTCCCTGTTCCTTGGCCTGCGCCTCGTCGAGCTTTTGCTGCGAATATTCTTCCCAGGACGGAAAATCCTCCTCCACGCGGCTGTAGATTTCACGCCGGGTGAAGAATTGATTAACCCACCTTACCAGCCGCGCGGCATATCCACCCCGCTCGTGGGAGGTCCGCCTCGCACCACCGCTGTTTTTCGAATCAGCCATAATTTACGGTCTCTGGGGACTGCCCGGGCGTCGTGAATGTGCGCCGCTAGGAGGTGATCGTCCCCGCGTTGGGCATGCAGGCTCCCTTGCCTGTGCGCACTCGCATGCACCGCCCAGTGCGGGCAGCCGAGGCGCTTAAGTATAACACCAAGTTTCAGTGTTCTCCCAGCAAATACATGACAGGCCACCGCCTCACTGGACAGGGAAAATAATGAAAAGCCGTTGAAATTGTTAAGTTAATCGCTTGGAATGCGAGGAGATCGCCCGTCAGCCAGCCGGGCAAGCCAGATACGCCG
>JAPUIH010000310.1 GCA_027297205.1 SAR324 cluster bacterium
ACTGCCGCCGCCCTCATGACGAACAGTCTCCCTCTCCTCCATGCAGGCTCCTTTCGCCGAAGCTCCCGGTAGAAAGAAATCCAGCGACTGTATTTCTTTGTCCGATCTGGAAGTTTCCGCCAATGAATCCTCCCGATGCCAAGCACTTGCGGGCGTTGAAGGAGGGAGAAAAATTCAGGCAAGGGTCTATCAAAAGTTCGGCGGCAAGACTTTTGCTCTTTCTTTTCGCGCTCTTTTAATATTCCCGAGCTAACTCCAAGACCCTAGCGAAAAGACCGCTCGCTAAATCCGGCAAGAACATCTGAACCAGGACCACAATCAGCAACACTAAACCGGCTATAAGCAGCAAAACGATAACCCCGCGATTCATGCCTGGCTCCTTCTGGTGGGATTCGGGATCGCCGGGCCTTCCGGAGGAACTTGGAAGGACCCCAACCTACGGAAGCACGCCCAGCATATCACAGATTACCATGTCAAATCCGCCCAATATTCACCCAGCCCGCCCCTGGTTTCCCATAAGGGGGAAGCTCCTGCTGCTTCCCCCGAATCGCTGCTAGCGGATTGTCTCTACTTGCGGGTTACCATCTTTCCCACATCCACAGCCAATATCAGCAGCGCGATTGATCCCACAATCGCGGGAATGACGTAGACATCCTCGATGCGCACTGGCTCGATCCACCTTCCAAAGATGTCATCTCCCCACAAGGCGCCGAAATAGCCCACCACGATCTTTGATGCAAAAGACCAGTGACCTGGATTCACATAATATTTAAGGCCGTAATGCAACACCGCGGATACGAACACGCTGATGATCAGCAGAACAATAAAGCTGGTTAAGGCTTCCATTCGAATCCTCCTTTGGCAGATTAAGTTTAAGCGGTGTGTCCGATGGGGACCGCTCCTAATCCTGTTGGGATTCGCCGAATACCACCTGGCTTCTGCCGCTCAACCGGCGCTGGATTTCGAATTACAACTATCTGAAGGGCAAATTCCTGGGTCGCTCAATTTCCAAATTATGCGACCTCCGGCAAAAGAGGAGTGCCGGATTTGCCCACTCTGTAAAGCATTATCGTCAATTGTCGGCAAACATTGACGAGTACTCTACTGCGGGAATCAACTGAAAATTGAACGACCCGGAGTATATCTGAAGCAAACATACTCTGAGCGGACTTTTCCCAGATGGGACTGCCAGAAACTCTTCGGCAATCCTCAAGTAATTTGCACCACAATTCCGGCATACAATATCAATTTCTTGGTCTCGGTTTGGTTTGTGAAACGACCCTCGAAGCCATTTTATCGCTGAGATTCGACACAGCAGTGCGGCCAGGGGCCATAAGGGGCCTGCGCCCGCGGCCCGAATTCCCTTTGCAAAAGATGGCGGACAATTATAATGGGCGGAAAACTTCCCTGCGGAGATTCCACCCTTCCGGAGCGAAGGCGGGGCGGAACCTGAACCCTTTCCTGTAAAGTTGCGCGGAGCGTCCCCAGCCCATCCCCAGGAGCCGACCCCCATGCGAGCCGCATCAGCCCAACTGACGCAATCCTACGATCTGTTCAACCCGAACGGGGAACTGGCCCTGCTGCGCGAGACCGTACGCCGCTTTGTGGAGCGGGAGGTTGAACCCCAGGTGCTGGAGCATGAGCGCAACGAAACCTTCAACCGGGCCCTGTTCTCCCAACTGGGAGAGCTGGGGTTGCTGGGCGTGACCGTGCCGGAAAGCCACGGGGGCGCCGGGATGGACGCCACGGCGGCGGTGATCGTGCACGAGGAACTGTCCACGAGCGATCCGGGGTTTACCCTGTCCTACCTGGCCCACAGCATGCTGTTCGTGAACAACTTTTTCCATATCTCAAATGAGGAACAGCGGACGCGCTATTTGGACAAGGTGCTGAGCGGGGAGTGGGTGGCCGGCATGTGCATGACCGAGCCGGAAGCAGGCACGGACGTGCAGGGCATGCGCACCCGGGCCGAGTTGCACGATGACCATTACCTGATCACCGGCCGCAAGATGTGGATCACCAACGGCTGTGTTTCGGATAATGAGATGGGCGATCTGTTCCTGGTCTATGCAAAGACGGGTGAGCGCATCTCCACATTCCTGGTGGAAAAAGGCACTCCCGGCTTTACCCTGGGGCAGCAGATCAAGGACAAGGCGGGCATGCGCTCCTCCCCCACCGCCGAGCTGGTGTTCGACGAATGCCGGGTGCCCCTGGCCAACCGGCTGGGCGAGGAAGGGGACTCCCTCATTCACATGATGCGCAATCTGGAGATCGAGCGGCTCACCCTCGCCGCCATGGGGCTGGGCATCGCACGGCGCTGCCTGGACGTGATGAACCGTTACGCGGCAAAGCGCCATGCCTTCGACCAGCCCATCAACCAGTTCGGCCAGATTCAGCGCCACATCGCCGAATCCTATACGGATTTTCTCGCCGGGCGCTCCCTGGTCTACGACGTGGCACGGCGCATGCGCCTGGATCAGCCGGGGCAGCGCATCGAAACCGACGCCGCCAAGCTATTCACCGCCACCATGTCCAAGAATGTGGCCGACCGCGCCATGCAGGTGCTGGGCGGTAACGGATATGTGGGGGAATTCACCGTGGAGCGCCTGTGGCGGGCCGCGAAGCTGCTGGAAATCGGCGGAGGCACCATCGAGGCTCACCACAAGAACATCACCCGGGACCTGGCGCGCAGGCCGGAATTCTTTCAATAGCCCCCAAGCAAAAATTCAGTTGCGCGGGGAAATGCGGTTGGTGGAAATCAAAATGCCGCCGGCCTCCACCACCTGCCGGAAGAATTTGTCCAGGCGGGTCTGTTCCGGCAGCACCGGCAGGCGCTTGTCGATGGAAGGGTCCTTTTCCCGCAGATCGAAGCAGAGCCGGTTGTAGCAACCCCTGCTGTTGGTTCTCCAGAAAAAGCCGTTGGCGTTTGCATACACGAAGGGGCTGCCCTCGCCGCTGTAAGGCAGCAGCGCCCTGCCCAACCACGTCACCTCCCCGCTTGCCCCGGCGATCAGGGCGGCGGTGGGCGCCACGTCCACCTGGTGCACCACGCCGTCCAACACCATGGGCCGGGGGATATTCTTGCTGATGATGGCCAGGGGCGTGCGGAAGGGTACGTCCGCCCGTTGCACCTGGGTCATGGGATGGTGGGGCATGTAGGCATGGGCGTGGTCCCCCAGCAGCAGCACCACCGTGTTGTCCGCCATGGGCGATGCGAAGAGGCCGTCCAGAAAATCCCCTATAGCCTCGTCCGTATAGCGGAACATGGTCATGTAGTCGCGGTAGCGCTTGTGGTTGCTGGTGGCTTTTTCGAAGGCATCGTCAAAGCGGATGCTTTCCACCTTGCGCACCGGCCCGTGGGTGGAGACGGTCACGATCTGGACGTAGAGGGGGCCCTGATCCTTGCCGGCCCATTCCACCATCTTCCGCAAGGTTTCCTGTAATACCGGATTGTCTCCCAGTCCCCATTCGCCGATGCGCTCCCGCACGCCCTTGGCCAGGAAAAACCGCTTGTCGTAAAAATGGTCGACTCCGTTGCCTCCCTCGAAGAACTGCTTGTTATGGGAGTTGGCGCGATGGGAGTTGAACCACAGGGTCACGTAGCCGTTTTCCTTCATCACTTCCGGCAGACAGCGGATGCGCACCGTGGGGTAGGCCAGGTAAGTGGCCGGCCCCACGATGTTGGGCAGGAACGAGCACAAGGTGGTGAAGGAGCCGCGCACGGTCTGGCCCGCGGAAATACTGGCGGTATAGGCCTGGGAAAAACGGATCGCGCGCTTTTTCATGATGGCGCGCAGCCGCGGGAATACCTGGGGACCGATCTCCGGATCCATTACATCGTAGTCGCGCAGGCTCTCCACCATCAGCAGCACCACATGCACCGGGCCCTGCTCGGGCAGGCCCAGCATTCTCCGGGCCTGCCGGGTGCGTTCAGGATCGGGATCGAAGCGCCTCAGCAGGGGCCAGCGCTCCTTGCCGGCGGGTTGCGCTCCGCCGGTCCCCGCGTTCCCGGCGGATGGCGGGAGAGCGCTCGTGGTGAGGGCCGTCTTGGCCATTGCCCGGCCACCGGGGCGGTCGATGGATAGCGGCTTCGCCGCGGCGGTATCCCGCGCATGATCGTTCTGCGTTGCGGCTTCGCCGCGCCACTCGGAATCCCTGAAGTCCCTGTAGCGCGCCATTAAATCCGCCGGATTGCCTGAGAATTCAGATTGGCTGCGCTGCCCAAAGGCCAGGGCGTCCTGGCTGCTCACCCCCGAGTAAGGTTTACTTTTCAGCCGCTGCTGGTACCAGACCTGAATAATGTGAGCGTTCACCGGATTGGGAAAACCGTAAATATGGAAAAGACGCGGGCTTTGCTGCACCACGAAGAACCCCAGCACCAGCCCGAGGCTGGCCGGCACGCCCCATAGGCGCAATTTCCAGAATGCCGCCGAGGTGAAGGCGTCCAGCGCGGAGAGCAGAGGCCGCAGCATGAGGCGCACCAGCACAGGTTCGGCGGAACGGCCTCTTGCCGCCGCCGCACCATGCCCCTTATTCCATTCGCTCCGGCCAAAGGCCGCGCAGGCGCCCAGCACCAGCAAGATGGAAAGAGGGATCCGCCAACTCCAGCTAAGCTGGAAGATAAAGCCGCTCACATCTCCGATGTCCCCGGTATGAAACTCGATCACCCACCAGTCCAGGGGCATCCCGAAATGGCCGTAATACATCATGTTGGCCCAGGTGGCGATCCAGACCGCGGCTGTGCAGAGCACAAAGCCCAGCGCCCTGGGCAGAGCCACCAGCCATGCCAGCATGGAGGCCATCACCACCGGAATCAGGGAGGCCACCAGGTCCGCATGAATGCCCAGGCCGAGCCCTTGCTCCCAGGCGGCTGGCAGATCGAGGTTCATTTCCTCGAGCAGTTGCAACCGCTGCAGAAACAGGGAGGCCCACAAGGCCAGCAAGGCCGGCCAGTGCAGATAATTGAGGAGTTGCCACGGCCAGACGGCCACTCTCCACGCGATGGCTTTCAAGTGCATGCTGTTGCTTCTAACTGAATGCGGTATGGATGGATAGAAGTTCGGCGGGCGGCGCCTGCCGCCAGGGATTCAGCGGCCATGGCCGGACACATCGGCGGAAGATGGCCTCTTGGCCGGCTTGCTTCGGATAAAGATTGCACTGTCCGCGCCCCAGCCTCTGGATTCGCATTGCCGCAATTCCTTCGTGGCGGCCTCAATTAATATTGACACGGTTTCGGGTAGCATCGGTTCAACTGGGCAGCCCCATGGCGGTCAGGGTGAACACAGGAATTTCGGCGTCGAACATCTCCCCCGACTCCGTCCGCATCTGATAGGTGCCGTGCATGGTGCCCATCGGTGATTCCAGGCGCGAGCCGCTCGTGTATTCATAATCCTCACCCGGTGCCAGCACCGGCTGCTGACCGACCACGCCTTCCCCTTCCACATGGGTCACTTCCCCCGTGCTGTCGGTGATGATCCAGTGGCGGCTGATCAGTTGCACCGTGTGCTCGCTGTGGTTCTTCAGACGCACCCGGTAGGCGAAGCTGTAAATGTTCCGTGCCGTGTTGGACTGATCTTCCAGGTAGAACGGCTCAACGGAAACCTCAATGCCCCGGGTAGTTGCCGATTCCATACGGCTGATCTCCTTGATTGTGATTGATTCACGGCCGATCCCGCGCACTCAGCGGCGCATAATTCACGTTCCCGCGCCAACCGCCGCGCAATCGGATAACTGCTTCTTAATCTTATTGCAGACGGCAGGGGAAATTTCCAGCAGGGTACCCGGCCTGCACGTTTCAGCCTGCCCCATGCGGAGCAGGTTGCGAACAAACGGGGGATGTCCCGGAAGCGAGGGAGCCTGGAAATTGATCTGCATTCTTCTGTTGGATCAGCGGCCTTGCTGTTGTAACCTTGACCCATACGGCTACCTGCATCTGGAACGGAAATTTCCACGCGCGCTACAGGCCCTGCCCTGCCGGCGCGGCAAGCCGTGCGCGGACGGAACCTGCAAACTGAAACCAGCCCAGGATATCATTATGCGGAAACCCGCGGACAGAGAATTGGGGCCGGCGCATAACGAGCCCGGCGAGGGTTCGCGCAAGGAATTTCTGGACCAGGCCGCCACCGTGCTGGAAATCATTCGCGGCCTGACCGTGGAGTTGCACCCCCACAGCGAGGCCGGGCTGCAGGTTACGCCGGACAGCAAGCTGGACAGCGACCTGGGCCTGGACAGCCTGGGCCGGGTCGAATTGCTGGTGCGGCTGGAGCGGGCGTTGGGCGTGACCCTTCCCGATCACGTACTGGCTTCCGCGGACACCCCCCACGATCTGATCCGGGCCATCGGCAACAGCGGCGAGGCGGCCTGGCAGCCGCTTTCGGAAGGGGAGGCGCGGGGGATCACCCTGGGCGAGGTGCAGACCCGGCCGGAGAGCGCCCGCACCATCGTCGAGGCCCTGGAGTGGCATGTCGAGGCTCATCCCCGCCGCCCCCACGTCAATTTCTACGGGGAGTCCGGGGAGCCGGAAGTGCTGACCTATGAGGGGCTGCTCCATGGGGCCAAGGCCGTGGCGGCGGGGCTGCTGGAAAAGGATCTCCAGCCCGGTCAGGCGGTGGCCATCATGCTGCCCACCGGATTTGAATACTTCTTCAGCTTTTTCGGCATTCTGCTGGCCGGGGGCCTGCCTGTACCGATCTACCCTCCGGCCCGGCCTTCGCAGGTTGAGGATCACCTGCGCCGCCACGCCCGCATTCTGGACAACGCGCGCACGGTGATCATGATCACCGTGCGGGAGGCCAAGCTGGTGGCGCGGCTGCTCAAGATGCAGGTGCCCAGCCTGCGCCATGTGGCCACGGCGAGCGAGTTGGCGCGGGAAGAGGCGCCCTTCATGCGGCGGGCCGCGCTTCCCTCGGAGATCGCGCTGCTGCAATACACCTCGGGCAGCACGGGCGCCCCCAAGGGCGTGGTGCTCACCCACGACAATCTAATCACCAATATCCGGATTTACGGGGACAGCCTGGGCGTCCTCCCCAGCGATATTTTCGTGAGTTGGCTGCCCCTCTATCACGACATGGGATTGATCGGGGCATGGCTGGGATCCATGTACTACGGAGTTCCCCTCATTCTCATGTCGCCGCTGACCTTCCTGGCGCGCCCGGAGCGCTGGCTGTGGGCCATCCATCACCATCGGGGCACCGTATCCGCCGCGCCGAACTTCGCGTATGAGTTATGCACCCACCGCATTGAGGCGCATAAGATCGAAGGGCTCGACTTGAGTTCCTGGCGCATGGCGGCGAACGGCGCGGAGGCCGTCATTCCGGAGACCCTGCACGCCTTCAACGCCAGGTTCAAGCCCCATGGCCTGCGTCCCGAGGCTATCACGCCGGTATATGGGTTGGCCGAGGCGACTTTGGGAGTGTCCTTGTCCCCGGTGGAAAGCCACTTCCAGGTGGACCGGGTGAAGCGGGAGGCGTTCGAGCGCAACCGTGTCGCCGAACCCGCCCGGGAAGATGACGCCACGGCCCTGCAATTCGTCAGCTGCGGCCGTCCCATGAAGGGCGTCGAGTTGCGCGTGGTCAACGAAGCCGGGCAGGAACTGGCGGAACGCGAGGAAGGGCGCCTGCAGTTCAAGAGCCCGTCCGCCACCAGCGGGTATTTCCGCAATCCCGCCGAAACCAAGCTCATCCAGCACGGGGAGTGGATGGATTCGGGCGACCTAGCCTACATCTCCGGCGGAGAGCTCTATCTCACCGGACGCCGCAAGGACATGATCATCCGGGCCGGGCGCAACATCTATCCCCCCGAACTGGAAGACGCCGTGGGGAGCCTGCCCGGTGTGCGCAAGGGCTGCGTGGCCGTGTTCGGCAGCAGCGACCCCGCCACGGGCACCGAGCGGCTGGTGGTGTTGGCCGAGTCCAGGGAGCGCTCCAGCGAGCGGAAGGACGAGTTGCGGCGCGCCATTGGCGATGCGGCCATGAAGTTGCTGGGCATCGCGCCCGATGATGTGGTCGTGGCGCCGCCCTATACGGTATTGAAAACCTCCAGTGGAAAGCTGCGCCGCACGGCATGCCGGGAACTCTACGAGAAGGGCCAGATTGGCGCACGGCAGCGCTCGGTGTTGCGGCAGATGTTGCGGGTATGGCTGGCGGGCATCGCCCCGCAATTTGGACGCAGCGCGCGCCTTGCCGGGGAACTCGCCTACAGCGCCTATTGGCTCACGGTGCTCGGCCTGTTGATTGTGCCGGTGAGCGCCGCCATTGCGCTCACTCCCAAGCCCAGCTGGAGCTGGCGCATCCTGGGTGCGTCCTCGCGGCTGCTGTTCCGGCTCACGGGAACGCCGCTGGTGGTGCGGGGGCGGGAGCACCTGCCCGCCGGCCGCCCCTACCTGATGGCGCTCACCCATGCCAGCTATCTGGACGGTTTGGCCGCCGCCGCCGCCTTTCCCCAGCCTATGGCAATCGTGGCCAAGCGGGAACTTGCCGCAAGCCCGGTTTTCCACACGCTGCTGCGGCGTCTGGGGGCGTTGTTCGTCGAGCGCCAGGAGCACGAGCGCAGCGCCGCCGACAGCAAGGCCATCGCCACCACCGCGGCACAGCGCAGCGTGCTCATCTTTCCCGAAGGCACTTTCGTGCGTGCGCCGGGGATGTTGCCTTTTCGGATGGGCGGGTTTCTGGCCTCCGTGGAATCCGGGACGCCAATCGTGCCCGTGGTGATGCGGGGTACGCGCTCCATCCTGCGCGACGGGCAGTGGCTGGCCCGCCGGGGCGTAATTTCGGTGACCGTGCTGCCTCTCATTGCACCGGAGGGGGCCGACTGGGCCGCCGCGGTAAAGCTGCGCGACCAGGTGCGGGCGGAAATGCTGCGCCACTACGGCGAGCCGGACATGGTGCCCAGCCGGGGCTGATCCGCCTTTCAGGCCGGGCTTTCCGGAACGCCCACCGCCGCCTCAATTCTCCCTCTCGTGGCAATCGCCTCCTATGCCATTGAGTGAATGCAATTGTTTTCATGTCTTGAGTTTCCGCCGATGTTTGGCTGGGCAGCCCGTGCATCCAGAATTTTTTCCAACCTCCGTAACGTTCCAGCAGAAATACAGACTAACCAGTAATGAGGGCAGAAGTAGAGTCATCCGGCGACTGGGCCGAGACCATTTCTCCGCTTGATCGGCCAAAATCCGGCTTCGCACAGGAATTCATCAGGAGGGTTTGTATGTTAGCTCGTACGCAGGAACTGCCAGGGTATTCTCCCGTTTCCGGCG
>JAPUIH010000311.1 GCA_027297205.1 SAR324 cluster bacterium
AAATCCGCTCCGGCTTGGTGTTATGATCCGGCAAAACGAGCAACCGCGGAGCAATGCGGACGGAGCGGCCGCCGTGCAGGCCGGGACACCCTGAAAGGATTCGCTAGGAATGGCTCAGGAGCATGATACGGACTTGATCGAGCACTACAGGCAGGAAATAGACGAGATTGACACGCAACTGTTGCGGATGCTGAACAGGCGCGCTGCTTGTGCCCTTTCCATTGGGAAAATCAAAAAACGGAACAATCTCCCGGTTTTCGTCCCGGAACGAGAGGAACAGGTGGTGACGCGGCTTCTTGCGGAAAACCTTGGGCCCGTCAGGCCCGAGGCGGTGCGCACGGTATTTCAGGCGATATTCAGTGAAATGAAGTCGCTGGAAGAAGCCGAGAACGGGGACTGATTGCGAATAGTCAAGTCCCAGTGAGCATTCCCAAGTTATAATAATAAGTTAGCGGGTAGAGAAAAACAGAAATCATGAATTGGCATGAAGGCGCGCGGGCGGTATTGCCATTTCAAAATATGTTCATATGTGTATTCAGCATGATTATGTTTAGTTAATTATAGGAATGGTGATGAGGGAATCGAATCGGCATAAGACAAGTTCACAAATCAACGTAAAGGAATCCTACTTCAATTCCGATACAAGTACGGAATTAGCGGGAGAGCGGCCGGGGAGCTATCCGTTCACGCGAGGCGTGCGCGCGGATATGTATCGAGGCAGGTTGTGGACGATGCGGCAGTATGCCGGTTTTGGAACGGCCAAGGAATCTAACCAGCGCTACCGCTACTTGTTGGCCAATGGCACCAGTGGGCTGTCCGTCGCCTTCGATCTGCCCACTCAGATTGGATATGACAGCGATGATCCCTTCGCGGAAGGAGAGGTAGGCAAGACGGGGGTGGCTATTGATTCTTTGCAAGACATGGAGGTGTTGTTCGAGGCGATTCCCCTGGAGAAGGTTTCGGTTTCCATGACCATCAATTCCACCGCGGGGATACTGTTGGCGTTGTTGATCGCGGTCGGGGAAAAGCAGGGCGTGGCGAAGGAGGCGCTCAGGGGTACTGTCCAGAACGATTTGCTGAAGGAGTACATTGCGCGAGGCACCTATATATATCCGGTCAAGCATTCCCTGCGGCTGATTACCGATATTATTTCCTACTGCCACGTGGAAGCGCCGAAATTCAACACCATATCCATTTCGGGCTATCATATTCGCGAAGCGGGGGCGTCGGCGGTACAGGAACTGGCGTTCACTTTCTGCAACGCCATCTGTTACACGAGTGCGGCCATCGAGGCTGGGTTGGATATCGACGAGTTCGCGCCCCGGCTCTCGTTTTTCTTCAATGGGCATAACAATTTCTTTGAAGAGGTCGCGAAATTCCGTGCGGCCAGGCGCATTTGGGCCAAGATCGCCAAGGAGCGTTTTCACGCCAAGAATGAACGCTCCATGATGCTGCGCTTCCATACCCAGACCGGTGGGAGCACCCTCACGGCCCAGCAGGTGAACAATAATATTGTGCGCGTGGCCTTTCAGGGCATGGCGGCGGTGCTGGGAGGGACCCAATCTCTGCACACGAACGGCATGGATGAGGCGCTCGGCCTGCCCACGGAAGAAGCGGCGCGCACGGCCTTGCGTACCCAACAAGTGATTGCCCATGAGACCGGGGTCACCGATACGGTCGATCCTCTGGCCGGCTCCTATTTCGTGGAAGCGCTTACCGACGAAATCGAGAAGCTTGTGTGGGAGTACATCGCGCGGGTGGATGAAATGGGTGGGTCCACGGAAGCAATCGCCAACCAGTTCTTCCAGAATGAAATCCGCTCCACCGCCTACGATACGCAGCAAGCCATTGACCGGGGGGAAAAGGTGATCGTCGGTGTAAACGAGTTTCAGACGGAAGAGGAGCAGCGACCGGAGGTATTCTCCGTTGATGACACAGTGAAGGACGATCAAATACAACGCCTCCAGGCGCTCAAGGGGCGCCGGGACAACCCGGGGGTGCAAAAGGCCCTGGCCGAGGTGAGCCGGCGGGCGCAGGGCCGGGAAAACCTGATGCCCGCAATCCTGGACGCAGTACGTGTTTACGCCACGTTGGGAGAAATTTCTAACGTGCTGCGGGATCAGTGGGGAGAATACCGGGAGTAGGCCGGTTGGAGAAGCGCCGCGCGCTTGGGCGTTATCTTGTGCGATCCGTGAGGATTCGGATATGCTCCTTCGGATTCTCCCCGGCCGGAAGGATTTCCGGAGACGGCCGTTTGGGCGGGGGCTCCGGGCGTGCCTCCGGTGGAGGCTTGGGTTGTGCCGCTGCACGGGATTTGGCGCCATCCTTGGGCTTTTCCACTGCCTTGAGCAATCCCTCGTACTTCATATTTAACCGATCCATATAATCCGTGAGGTCCTTCAGCACCTGCAGGCGCATTTCCGGGAAGGTGCGGCCGGAAATGGTGAAACTTCCGTCCTGTGGAAGCTGCTTCACTGTTGCGTTCAGTTGCCGCTGAAAGGCGGCCAGGGCGGGGGCAGGCAAGGTTCTACCCTCACCGAAATCCTTCTGAATGGCCTCGAAGACAAATTTGAGCAGGGCCTCGGGCTTGAACATATCCTTGAGGAAGAGGTGCTGGAGCAAAGTCCGAAAGGGTGGCTCGATCTGCTCCGGCACCGCCAAATGCAACTCCACCGGCTCGGCCACTTCCACTTGCAGCAGAGTCAGCGGTTGGACGGTGTGGTCCAATTCGCAGACCGTGCACACGAATCGGTAGGCGACCTCGAAAAAGTTCATCAGCGCCTTGAGGGTCTCCGTGGCGAAGTGCTCCGGGGCTTTACGCTGATAGGATATGACCAATGGCTGCAATCCTTCGGGACAGGCGCGGCCGCTCAGGGAACCCACCAGCGCTTGCAGGGAGGAGTGGCTGGTCTGGAGGTTCTCCCATTCTCTGCCGATGCCGTCTATTTCCAGCACGAAGGCCACCAGGTCAGCCTCGCTGAGCTGGTTGCGGTAGCGGTAATGTTCCCAGTGGTGCTGATATAGGGCTTCAACGCGCCCGGCCAGTTTACCGAGCCTGCCAATGTTGTCGAAGACATTGGAAACATCGGGGTGATCGCGGCGCAGGTCTTCCAAACGTACGATGACACGCCGCAGGGCCTTCAGGGCCTCTTCGATGGTTTCGCAAAAGGACTTGTTGAAAAGACGGTTCTTAAGGTCGACGTTGATCAGGGAGATCAGTTCCGACTGATGCAGGTGCGTCGGAAGTCGATCGAAGAATAGGGAACGGGTGTCGGCGTAGTATTTGAACGTGAGGTTCATCAACGCCGCGAATTCCTTGATCACCGGCTCGCCGGTATGGAAATTCGCCTTTAACTGCTTTGGAA
>JAPUIH010000312.1 GCA_027297205.1 SAR324 cluster bacterium
GCACTTTCACTCCTTGCAGCCCCTGGCCCATCTGCTCCCGCCTCCCACTCATCAATTCACAAAATCCATAAATGGGGCCCAATGCCTCCCATCGATTCGACATATGCCCCCCGCCATACTGGAACCTCCCTCATTGATCATCTCATTGATCAGGACTGATAGGGCACGGGAAACTCGCTTGGGGGTAGAAAAATCGTGGTGCGCTTGGCCAACCGGGGCAGGGCGGCGTCGTAGGGATCGCGCCGGTGCTGGAGCCGGCTGTTGTCCCACATCATCACGTCTCCCACGCACCATTGATGAGAGTAGATAAATTCTTCCTTGCTGACGATGGCCTTTAGCTCCTTCAGCAACGGCTCGCTGCGCTCCGGAGGCATGCCCACGATACCGAAGGTCTGCGTGATATCCAGATAGAGGGATTTCCTGCCGCTGAGGGGATGGGTCAGCACCAAGGGATGAGTAGCGTCCGGGGTCAGGCCGCGGATATCCTCTACTTCCTGCTCTTCCACGATGTCCGAGTCGTACATGAGGTACTTGAACATGCCCTGACAGTCTTGCAATTCCTCCTGGAGGGACTGGGGCAATTTGTCGTAGGCCATTTCCGTATTGGCCCACCAGGTGTTGCCGCCCTGCTCGGGCACCTCCACGGCAAGAAAGATCGCGCCCGTGGCCGGCTTGGTGCGGTAGGACTGATCCGTGTGCCAGCGCAGGTCATAGCTGCCCAGGCCTCCGATGGTGCGGCCCTGCTCGTCCCTGAGATTGGAGATGTAGGCAATTTCCGGATGGCGGCGGGAATGAATGTCCTCGCGCACCACCACTTCCAACTCGCCAAAACCACGGCTGAAGTCTAGCAGTTCGCCCTCGGTGAGGCTTTGCCGCCGTAGCAGCAGCAGGGGATGGGTCTGCCAGGCTCTGCGCACAGCGGCGCGGGTGTCCTCATCAACCGTGGTCAGATCGAGGTCCAGAATTTCCATGCAAAAATTTCCCAGCTTGCGCATATTCAGTTCCACGGTGTGGGCTCCTCGTGAAAAATTCCGGCCGCGGCCCCCTATCAAGCCGTCTCCGCCGCGGCAGTTGATGCGTTTCCGTATCGGGCAAACCTAATGTATCCCGTGGGACTTTTGCAAATCCCCGTGGTCGCCGCGGAGATGATTCGTGCGCGGAGTACTCCCGCGCATCGGTTGCACTGCCAGAATCTCTGTGCTGTATTGTACTGTGGCGGAAGTCCGCCGCTAAGCGAATAATTCTGGTATCCGTGTCCGGGCGCCTACGGATCGCCGGCCGGATAAATTTGTCCCCGGTTATGGGCCGGTGGGTTTACCCGGCGGCCGGGGCGGGCAATGGAGGACGAGCCATGCAAATCGCGGAACAGGCACTTTCGCCGGTCAAGGAACAGCGTAATGCGGAAATCGCAAAAACAATCGCGCGCATTCGCGATATCGAGCGGGAGCGGGGGGTCAATCGGGAAGCGCTGGAAGAGATCAAGACAGTGATGCTTGCACTGGCGGCCAGAAAAGAGCTGTTCCCCGAGGAGGATTTCCCCCCGGACGCGAACGAGCAAGGCTTCTTTCCCGTATACCGGTTGTCCGAGGACGACGACCAGCGCTTCGCCATGTACATGTCAACCTCCATCGGTGAAAAAAACGTCCCGCCCCATAACCATACCACCTGGGCGGTGATCGCCGGAGTGCAGGGCCAGGAGGAGAACCGCTTTTACGAGCGGGAGGACGGCGGCAGCGGGCCGGGAGTGGGAAGGGTACGCCAGGTGGGTGGCAAGACCGTGCGTTCGGGCGTGGGAGTGACCCTGATGCCCGATGACATTCATAGCATTCATCCCCGCAACGAGCGGCCCTCGCTGCACCTGCACTGTTACGGCATGTCCCTGGAAAACCTGCCCCACCGCCTCACTTTTGACATGGAGAAAGGCACCTGCAAGGAATACCCAGCCAGCCCCAACATTGTCGAGGCCCGCTGAGCCACAGCGCGGCCAACCAAAGAGAATTCGCCCATGCCCAAAACTGTTTCGCCCGCCGAAGTCAAGGCCATGCTAAGCGACGGCGAAGAACTGGCCCTGCTCGACGTACGCGAGCAAGGACGGTTCTTCCTGGATGGTCACCTATTTTTTGCCAGTTCCCTGCCCCTGAGCGCCCTGGAATTGCGCATCGCGGACATGGTGCCGCGCCTGGATACCCGCATCGTGCTCTGCGACGGCGGCGAGGGGTTGGCCGGGCGCGCGGCGGCGCGGCTGGGCGAACTGGGTTACAAGGGGGCGCGGGTATTGGCCGGGGGGAGTGCCGGTTGGCAGGACGCCGGTTACGAGGTTTTCACCGGATTCAACGTGCCCAGCAAGGCCTTCGGGGAATTCGTCGAGGTGCAATACCACACCCCTTCAGTGTCCGCGGAGGAATTGCAGGAAATGATGGACAAGGGTGAGCCGCTGGTGGTGCTGGACAGCCGCCCCATGGACGAGTTCCGTAAGATGAGCATCCCCACCGGAATCGACGTGCCGGGTGCCGAGCTGGCCTATCGAGTAAGTATGCTGGCGCCTGCGCCGGATACAACGGTGGTGGTCAATTGCGCCGGGCGCACGCGCAGCATCATCGGCGCGCAATCCCTCATCAACGCGGGCATTCCCAACAAGGTGGTGGCCCTGCGAAACGGCACCATGGGCTGGCATCTGGCCGGTCTGGAACTGGAGCATGGCGCCAACCGTGCGGCCACGGAGCCCACGGAAGCTTGCCTGGCCGAAGCCCTGGCGATCAAATCCCGGGTGGAAGTGCGATTTGGAGTGCGGGAAATCGACATGGCCACCCTGGAGCAGTGGCGGCGGGATGATACGGGCACTGTCTACGTGCTGGATGTGCGCCATCCCGAAGAATTCGAGGCGGGACATCTGGCGGGCTCGCGCTCCGCGCCGGGCGGGCAGCTGGTGCAGGCCACCGACGTGTATATCGGTACGCGCAATGCGCGGGTGGTGCTGGTGGACGACAACGGGGTGCGGGCCACCATGACCGCCTCCTGGCTGATCCAGATGGGATGGGAGCAGGTGCGGGTGCTCAAGGACGGCTTGGCCGGCGTCCTGGAAGAGGGGCCGCATGTGCCCCATGTGCCGGGACTTGACGCGGTGAATGCCGATGAAATATCTCCAGAGGAGTTGTCTTCTTCGTTGGAGGATGCAAGCACGGCGGTACTCGATCTGGGCTATAGCCGAGATTACCTGCAAGGCCACCTGCCCGGCGCCTGGTTTGCCATCCGCTCTCAACTGGCGGAAACCTTCTCGCAACTGCCGCCGGCGGATACGGTGGTGCTCACCTCTCTTGATGGGCTGGCCGCCCGGCTGGCGGCGCCGGAGGTGGCGGCGCTCACGGAGGGTGCCGTCAAAGTGCTCTCCGGTGGCACCAGGGCCTGGCAGACCGCGGGCCTGCCCATGACCGAGGGTGTGGAGAACGCCCTGGCCGGCCTCGACGACGATGCGCTGCTCAAACCCTACGATCACGACAAGGGTGTTGAGGACGCCATGCGCCTTTATCTCTCCTGGGAAATCAATCTCGTCGCGCAGGTCAAACGGGACGGCGACGCGCGCTTCAAGCACTTCCCGGCCTAGGTTCCATGCGAGAGAACGAATCGCGGCGCCACGGCCCGTTTTTGCGTCATTTTCGTGCCGAAAAAGCGCAAAATATGCAACGTTTTGCCCTCAATTTATTTTCAACTAATTGAAATAACGAATCTAATTGGCTTCGTTTCGGAAAAACAATCATTTCTCGGCGAATGGCGTCAGATGCCGCCAGGCTGTGGAGTGAAACCTGCCCCTCAGCATGACATAGGGAGGGAGGCGCAACGAGGGCCAACACCGGTCAATCGGCGACAGGGGCCACCGCATACGGCCGGCAATCCCGAATTTTCACATAGAACCCAGGCGCGCCTGACCCAAAGGCGTGCTGTGGCCCGGCATAAACCGGCAGGCTGCCTCTCCTGCTACGGCTCGAAGAGCAGGGTGCGGGTGACCTTGTTCACCGAGGTTTGGTTGAGGGCGAAGTGCAGTTCCAGCAATTCGTGGTCGGGGGTGCAGTTTTTGATGCAGAACTCCGCTGCGGCCTCGGTGAGAATCACCGTGTCCACCTTGCCGATCAGCTCTAGGGCGTGCTTTGCGGATTCGATGTTCGCGCAGCCCACGAATGTCCCCTCGGGCACGCGCGCCTTCACCTGCACGCCAATCACCTCCTCCGTGTTGGCATCGTTGCAGATAAAGCCCAGCTTGCGGTGCGCGGGCACTTCACGCAGCACTTTGCGGGTTTCCGCGTGGAGATCGTAGGTGATCGGGTGCACCCTCTTACCGGTCACGCAGGGCAGTTCGGATACTTCGTCGAAGTGGAAAATACTGGTCACAATGTGCTGCACGCTTTCCGGAATCTGGCATCCGTTCTGGCGCAGGTCATCCAACAGCAGATGCAGTACGTTAATTCCAAAGGCCTCGCCCAGGTCCCGCGCGCATTCCTGGGACTGATGCGCGGTGCACTCCACAAACGCCACGATGGGATAATGGGAATCATGGCCCGGCGCCCGCTGGCCCACCAGCCGGGCCAGAGTGCTGGGATTGACACCCATTTTGTTGGCGGAGCGGAAATAGTCTTCGATCAGTTCATCCACCGCGTTGAGCTCCTTCATGGAGATCACTTCGGTGAGGGATTCGTTGACGAACACACCCTTGCCCGGCCGCGAGACCAACAACCCGCTGGCTTGCAACTCCAGGTACACCCGGTGCACCGTGTTGCGGTGAATGCCCAACTGCGCGGTCATCTCACGGATGGACGGCAGAGGGCTGCCCGGCTCATACACCCCGCTCATAATGGCGTAGCGCACCTGTTCCTTCAGTTGAATATGGAAGGGCACCGCCGACTGCTTGTTGATCAGAAAATGCGCGGGCCCGAGCGCCTTGCGGGATTTCTTGGGGGCGGCTTTGGGCCGGTCAATAAAGGACTTGCGTGGGAAAGGGATGGTGGAATTGGACATTGTCGACTGCTCCTAAAACGAATCTGGCCATTAACGCCGGCAGCGTTGGCGGGCGGGGCCCCTGTGCGCACCCGTGGCGATTAGAGGCCAATCAAGAGATTACCGTCATGCCCCATTACGGGACTGGCTGTCTTTACTATACTGGAAGGATATATGTTGCGGAAGGGAATGGAAACCGTCAGGCGCTGCCTCGGGTGGGGCGTCAATTGCAAACTGGAGCGGCCGGATGGGCAAGTTGCGGGTGGACGAGGCGGAAGTGCAAGGAAAAACCGTGCTGGTGCGCGTCGACTTCAACGTGCCCCTGGACGGCGGGCAGGTCAGCGACGATACGCGCATTGCCGCCGCGTTGCCCACCATCCGCTACCTGACCGGGCAGGGCGCGCGGGTGGTGCTGGCCTCCCATCTGGGCAGGCCCAAGGGCAAGCGCGATCCGGCCCTGTCCCTGGCGCCGGTGGCAATGCGGCTGGAGCAACTGTTGGGCTCGCCGGTCGCGTTCTGCGAGTCGGTGGTGGGCCCGGCTGCGGCGGGTGCCGTGGCGGAATTGGAGCCGGGCGGCGTGCTGTTGCTGGAAAACCTGCGCTTCCACGCGGGAGAAGAGCGGAACGACCCGGATTTCAGCAGGTCGCTGGCGGAGCTGGCGCATGCCTACGTTTCCGATGCTTTTGGAACGGTGCATCGCGCCCATGCATCCATTGCCGGGGTGGCGTCTCATTTTTCCCAGGTGGCCTGCGGCTTCCTGATTGCCAAGGAACTGGAATTTCTGGGGCGGGTGCTTAACCAGCCCCTTTCCCCCTACGTGGCCATTCTGGGGGGCGCCAAGGTTGGCGACAAAATTCAGTTGGTGCGTTCCCTGCTGCAACGGGCGGACACTCTGCTCATTGGAGGGGCGATGGCCTACACCTTTCTCAAAGCGCTGGGTCATCAGGTGGGTGCCTCCCTGCTGGACGAGCCGCATCTGGAACTGGCCTCCCAGCTGCTGCAAGAAGCCGCCGACCAGGGCAAGGCGGTGCTGCTGCCCAGCGATCATCTGGTGGCCTCCCAGGCCACGCCGGAAGCCGACGTGGAGACCTGTGGCGTAGACATTCCCGAGGGGCGGATCGGCCTGGACATCGGGCCGGAGAGCGTGGCCCGATTTCAGGCGGCCCTGACCCAGGCGCGCATGATCGTGTGGAACGGCCCCATGGGCATGTTCGAGCTGCCCCAGTTCCGGGAAGGCACATTTGCCATCGCCCGAGCGGCCGCGGACAGCGCCGCAATGAGCTTGGTGGGAGGGGGGGATTCGGTGGCGGCGGTCAACCAGGCCGGAGTGGCCGGCCGAATTTCCCATATATCCACTGGCGGTGGCGCCTCCCTGAAGTTCCTGGAGGGCAAAAGCCTGCCCGGAATCGAGGTGTTGACGGAATCCGGAAGTCCTGCATAATAGAATTGTCATGGCAAGGCACAACCTGGACAGGATTGTGCCGTTTCATTCAATGGAGCAGCAGAACTCTGTCCCTGAAGGCCCAGTCATGAAATATGACATTTCCGCGGCGACACTCATTGATTATCCGAATATCGACCGCATTCAGAGCAATGCCTTCGCGACACCCTGGAGCAAGGAACTGATCCGCTCGGCGATCCTGAACGGCAAGTACGACGTGCGGGTAATGAAGGTGGAGCACAAGCCGGTGGCGGGATTTTACATTGCCCATGCCACCAACGGCCGCAGCAACCTGGACAATCTGGCCGTCGATCTGCATCTGCGCGGGATGGGGATGGGGCGTAAACTGCTGGAGGATTGGATCGAGCGCGCCTGTCTGCAAAAGACCGCCAAGCTTTCCTTGCAGGTTAACACCAAGAACAAGGGCGCCCAACGGCTCTATCAATGCTTCACTTTCAAAAAAGTGCGCCTGCTGTCCGGCTACTATCCCAACGGGGACGATGCCTACCAGATGGAAATGCCTATCAAGCAGCAGCAAGTGACCGCGAAGGCCCGGCAAGCATGACCGGGCTTCGCGGGGTCAGGCCCGAAGCGTCCTTGGATCAATCCCAGATAAAGGTGATTGCAAAAGCACCTCACCCCCTGGCCCTCTATCCGTAGTTTTATGAGGGGTTGCCCGCAGGGAGGAGGAATCCTGGAGCGTGGCTGGGACGGAGCAAACGAACAACCGAAAAAGGGGACATGACCACCTGTGATTTCCTGGTAATCGGCGGCGGTGTGATCGGGCTCAACATCGCCCGGGAACTGCGCCGCAAGTTCGGCGGCGCCAAGGTGGTGCTGATCGAAAAAGAGACCGCCTTGGGGCTGCATGCCAGCGGGCGCAACAGCGGTGTGCTGCACGCCGGGTTTTACTACTCCGCCGATAGCCTCAAGGCCAAGTTCACCCGCCTCGGCAACCAGGCACTGACCGAATATTGCGAAAGCAAGGGCATCCCCCTTAACAAATGCGGCAAGTTGGTGGTGGCCAAGAACGAGGCGGAACTGCCCGTGCTGGACGAACTGTATAAGCGGGGTAAGGTCAATGGCGTACCGCTGGACAGCATCAGCGAAGCGGAAGCCAAGGAAATCGAACCGAGGGTGAAGACCTGCCAGCGCGCACTGTTCTCGCCGACCACCTCCTCCGTCGATCCGGGCGAGGTGATGGAGGCCATGCGCGGCGACGCCCTGGCCGAGGGGGTGGAGTTGCATCCGGGCGTGGCCTATTTAGGCCACAGCAACGGCTCGGTCGCCACCAGCGACGGACCTTATCAGCCGGGCTATCTGGTAAACGCGGCGGGGTTGTACGCGGACAAGATCGCCAGGGATTACGGGTTTTCGGAAAGATACCGCATTCTTCCCTTCAAGGGGCTCTACCTGTACTCCGAAGAGCCGCCCGGCGCGCTACGTACCAATATCTATCCCGTGCCCGACCTGCGCAATCCTTTCCTGGGGGTGCATTTCACCGTCACTGCGGCGGGTAAGGCCAAGATTGGCCCCACGGCCATTCCGGCCTTTTGGCGCGAACAATATGAGGGCTTCGGAAACTTTAGCGCGTCGGAGCTGTTGGATATCCTGGTGCGGCAGGCGGGCTTGTTCGTATTTTCCGGATTCGGGTTCCAGCGCATGGCCGTGGAGGAGCTTCGCAAGTACTACCGCCCCCATTTGGTGGCCCTGTCCAGCGAATTGCTGGAAGGCGTGCACTCCTCCGACTATAAGCACTGGGGCAAGGCCGGCATCCGGGCCCAGTTGCTGGACCTCAAGTCCCGCAAGCTGGAAATGGACTTCGTGTTCGAGCATGACGAGCGTTCCATGCATGTGCTCAACGCCGTCTCGCCCGGATTCACCTGCTCCATCCCATTTTCCCAATACATCTGCGATCACATCGGTTAGGGCGGCGCGTTCCGGCACGGTTCCCTTCGCGCGCCGGCCGTCTATTTCTTGCGGGGAAAGACCCGCCGGTAAGCGTCCCGCTCCAGGCAGGAGTTCAACCAGCTGCGCAGATTGGGGTAGGCGCTCAGATCCAGCCGCGCCATCTTGCCCCAGGAGAATATGGCGGCCAGATTGAGATCGGCGACGCTGAACCCACTGTCCAACAGATAGTCCCGTCCCGCCAGGGCCTCGTTAAGTACGCCCAGGGGTTTTTGCAGGGCGGTCAGCGCGGTTTGCACCTTGTCTGGCTTCCGTTTTTCTTCGGGCAGCAGCACGCTGTGGAACAGAAAATTCTGCAGGTGTGCCTCGGCCTCCAGCATGCCCCAGAAGCTCCACTGACAGGCACGGCCCCAATCCTCCGGGGACTGGGGCTTCAGGCCACCGTATTTTTCGGCCAGGTAAAGATTGATGGCCATGGATTCCCAGAGCACGGTCTCTCCGTCCACCATGGCCGGCACCTTACCATTGGGATTGATGTGCAGATAGTCGGCATGCTTGGACGCCTCCGAGCCTGGGCTAACCTCCTTCAGCTCGTATTCCAGACCCAACTCCTCCAGCATCCACAAATTGCGGGCCGCTCGCGAGGCGACCGCGCCGTAAATTTCAATCATCGATTTTGCTCCGGACAATCCGGCGGGTTTGCCGGGTGTGGGCCCAGCGGATCGGGATTTAGAGCGTCCGCAGGGCGCCCCAGTTGAACAGCACGTGCAGGGTGGCAATCAGGGTAAAATTGCGGCGCCACATCAGCAGGGCGCCCAGCACCAGGCTGCCGGCCAGGGCCTGGGCCATCACCTGCGCACCGTGTTGAAAGTGCAGCAGGGAGAAGTATAGGCTGAGGGCGAACAGCTTGTACAGATGAGGCTCCATGCCCCGCGCCGCCGTGCTTCTTTCCGGGAATGGCCCCGCCCAGCGCAGCCACAGGGCGCAACGGAATATCCACTCCTCCGCGGCGCTGCCGGCGGCCAGGAGCAACTTGCCGGATAGCCAGCGTGCGGAAAGCGGCGGTATGTGCCCCAACAGCAGCCAACCGAAATCGAATGGCAGCAGCATGGCCCGCGCCCAGGCAGGCAGCGGGCCGGGAAGCGGCAGCAAGAACAGGGTCACCAGGGCCGCGGGCAGGAGGTACAGCGCGATGGCCAGCAGCAATCCCCGCGCGGGGCGGGCCAGCAGCGCGCGCCAGCGCGGCCACAGTCCTTCGGCTGAGATCAGCGCGACGCTGCACAGCAGACCGGCTCCATGGAAGAGACCGATCCGCCAGGCCAGGGCGGACAGACCGGGCCCCTGTGGCGCTGCCAGCAGGACCAGCGGAAGGCAGGAAACCAGCAGCACCCAGCCGAGATAAAGCATCGGGCCGCGCGGAGCAATGTCAGGCGCGCTGAAAGCGGCCTAGAGGACCTGGGTGGCCATCTCCACCATGCGGTTGGAGAAACCCCACTCGTTGTCATACCAGGAAAGCACCTTCACCAAATTTTCTCCAACCACCTTGGTGGATAGGGCATCCACCACCGAGGAGCGCGGGTCCCCTTTGTAGTCCACGGAAACCAGCGGCTCTTCGCACACCCCCAGAATCCCCTTCAGCGGACTGGATTCAGAGGCTTTCTTGAAAGCCGCGTTCACCTCTTCGCTGCTCGCCGGTTTCTCCAGCACAACGGTCAAGTCCACCACGGATACGGTGGGCGTGGGGACGCGGATCGAAAGGCCATCCAGCTTGCCCAGCAATTCGGGCATCACCAGGCCCATCGCCTTGGCCGCGCCGGTGGAGGTGGGGATCATGGACAGACCCGCGGCCCTGGCGCGTCTGAGATCGGAATGGGGCATGTCCAGGGTGTTTTGGTCGTTGGTGTAAGCATGGATAGTGTTCATCAGTCCGTGCCGCACCCCAAAAGTGTCGTGAAGCACCTTCACCACCGGCGCCAGGCAATTGGTGGTGCAGGAAGCATTGGAGATCAGATCGTGCCGCTCACGGTCGTAGCTGTCCGAGTTCACGCCCATCACAATGGTGATGATGCCCTCGCCCTTGGCGGGCGCGGAAAAGAAAACCTTCTTGGCGCCTGCCTGGAGATGCTTCGAGCCGCCATCCGCGTCGTTAAAATGCCCGCTGCATTCCAGCGCTACTTCCACGCCCATCTCCCGCCAAGGCAGGTTGGACGGATCCCGTTCCTGCACGACCCGGATGCGTTTGTCATCGACGATCAGGTGGTCGCCATCCACGTGCACCTCGCCGGGAAAATGTCCGTAGTTGGAATCGTACTTCAGCAGGTGCGCCAAGGTCTTGGTGTCCGCAATGTCATTGATGGCCTTCACGTCGAATGCCGGATTGCCGCGCCCGGCGCGGAATACGTTGCGTCCAATGCGGCCAAAACCATTGATTCCGATAGCAGTCATATTTGTTTCTCCTTTTGCATGATCCTCCCGAGAAACTCGGCGCATACCGACCGGAGGCGCAATTAACCGTTAAGGCAATCGAAGTAGGGCGATACATCAATATATCACTCCGCCCCGCCCACCTCCATAGCGGGAGCGGGATATTCCGTGGATTTTTTGGGGTGATATTGCCGAACTTTGTAGTGGCTGGGAACTCAGTACTTCAATTTGCCCTTGGGAGGTTCCGGGGATGCGCTGGCGCCGCCCTGGAGGGGGGGACTTCTTCGGCGACACTGATCTGAAAGGGCAGGGAGCGGGAAAAACCCACTTTGTTCGTGTCGGCGACCCGGCCCATCACCCGCCAAAACACCTTGTCCGCATCGTCCTTGACCATCAGGCCCAGCAGCATGCCCGGAAGTTCCCCGGGCAGGGGCACGATCTCGTTTCCCGTGGCCCATTTTTCGCCCTGGGGGATATCGAAGAAGCTCTCCTTCTTTTCAAAGGATTTCTGGGTTCCCACCTGGACTTTGAATTCATTATAAATCGTGCTCTTCCAGCGGAACAGGAACAGCCCGGACTGATCGAATGTAAAGCCGGCTTCCGGGAAGATCTGCAATATTTTGCTCAGGCGGATCGGGCGGTCGGTGGTCTGACGGTTGTTCTTCTCGTTGGATTCGGCCACCTTCTGGGTTACGTCCGCCGTGAGCATGAACTGGTAGTCTCCTTGCAGCGCGTCATTGGGAAAGCGGAATTCAAACTCCATTTCCAGCTTCTCTCCCGGCGCAAGCACGTCCACCGTGGAGGAGGAGACTGGATGCAGCCGGGTGGGCAGCCGTGTATCGACGTAATCCGCCCGGATGGTAATGTTTCGGGCGATATCGCCGCCGATATTGCGCAACTCACCCTTGATGCGCACGCTCTCCCCTATCAGCAGTTGCTGGGGCTCCACCAGAAAGTTTTCCCAGAGCAGGTCAGGCCGCTCGAACCGTAGGCCGCCTGTGGTGCGGAAGGAGGCTGCGCTTCGCCCAGGCTGCGTGGGGCCGCCGGATTCCCGGGGCAGCACAACTTGGGGTGTGACGGAGGCGCCGGCCACGATAAATCTGGAAGAAAAAGCCGGCTTACCGGCCAGTAAATTCCGCTTGAAGTCTGCCGTCATCACCCGCAGGCGCACGGTGTATTGCCCTGGCGTATCTGGAGCCTTGAGGCGGAAAAATACCCGCCGCACCGTGCCCGCCGGCAGGGCCACCGCGCGCTGGCCCCGCTTTCCGGTGCGGAAATTGTCCGTGGTGTGTATTTCCACCCGCAGCCCGGCGCTGGCGGTACTGCCCGAATTATTGCGCAAGGAAATCTGCACCAGTTGCTCGCCGCCCGGTAGAATCTCGGGCTCAGCCAGCACCATTTTCAGCACTTCCAGCCGGTCCTGGGCTTGCAGGGTGAAGGGGATAACCACTCCCAGGGCGGCGGCCGCCAGGCACCGCAAGAGCAATCTGGCTCTCATAACCTTCTCCCTGTAAATTGGCGGATGGTGCCGCCTTATCGCGCTTCGGCGACGTTACGGTAAAAATAGATGCGGCCCTGCTCTGTGCCCAGGAACAGGTCCTGATCTCCGTCATCGTCAATGTCCGTCAGGCGTGGGCTGCTGCCTGCCGGGAATTTCTGGGATTTTAGATAGCCTGGGCCTTTTTGCCAACCCCAGGGGTTCTTTTGGCTTGGCGCAATCCTTTTGAAATTGAATAGGTTTCCCTGATCCGATCCCAAAACCATATCCATGATGCCATCCTGGTCCAAATCCCCGATCACCGGCACCGCGGAAACACCAACGTCGATGTTCATGAAACGCCGGTTGTTGCGCTTGTACAAGATCGGATTGGAGCCAGGCACGGGAGCATAGGCCACCAGGTTTCCCGTAAATGTACCCACCAGCAGCAACGGTGGCTGGGACACCTCCAGCCGCATCAACACCGGCGCGGCGTTGCGGCCCGCATTGATGGAGGTCAGCCACTCCTTGTGGAAAGTAAACTTCATTTTGCCCGATATTTTCTGGCCCTTAAAAAACAAGATGCGGCCGGATTCCGTGCCCACCAGCAGGTCGGTCTGGTTGTCGCCGTCCAGGTCGCCGAACATGGGGGTGGGGTTTCTGCCATGATCATATCCGGCGAAATTATCACCGATGCGCTTCCACTTGGGGTTGTCCCTGGGGCCGTCGTTGCGGAAATGCAGCAGCTTGCCATCATGGGTGCCCACGATCATGTCCTGGTCTCGGTCGCCGTCCAGATCGTAAAATGCGGGCACGATCCGCCCTTTGAACTTCAGGCCTGCATACTCCCGGCTGGCCAGCGTAAACCGCGGTGTCACGGGACCCGCCGGTAACTGCTGGCTGAGCAGACCGGCCAGGGCAGGCTGCTCCCCTGTTGAACCTTCCGTGGGGGCTGCGGGCGCGTTTGCCAGGCCGGATTGCGAAACCGCCCCGGGTGTGATCACCACATTGGCCAGGGCCGATTCAGGTTCAGCGTCCCTCACCTGCTCTTCCTTGCCATTTGATCTTACGACGCCGAGGTTCAGCCATAGGCGGACGTTACCGTCTCTGTCCCCGACCATCAGGTCCATCCGTCCGTCACCGTTGAAGTCGTTGACATGGGGCATGCCCGCCCCGGTCACCCCCAGTTCACGGACGGCGTCCCGGTCTTCCTCCCAGTTGCGCAGGGCGGCATCGCCGGTATTGCGGTTCAGGGCCAGGGTGAGCGCGCCGGCCCGGTTTCCAATCACCAGGTCGGGCAGCTTGTCATCGTTCCAGTCGATCAGCGTGGGCGCGGCGTCCTGGCCCACGGACAGGCCGGTAAAACGGGTGGATGTCAGCCGAAACTCCGGATTCTCCTTGCCGCCTTCGTTGCGGAAGTAAATCAGCAGACCAAGACTGTTCCCGATTACCAGATCCAGATCGCCGTCTTTGTCCATATCCGCCAGGGCGGGAACAGAGTTGCTGCCCACATCAATGCCGGCGTAGTTGGTATCGGCGACGCGCCATTCCGGCTCTTTGTTCGTGCCGTCGTTGCGGATCAACCACAGCTTGCCGTCCGCACCCCCGACCAGCAAGTCCAAGTCTCCGTCCTGGTCGATATCCGCTAGCAATGGCGCGGTGTTGTGGCGCACCGTGCCTGGGAAAAGATTGTCGCTTACCACTTCCCAAGCGGGAACGGCCTTGCTGCCGGTGTTTTTCAGCCAGCGCAGGTTTCCTCCGCGATCGCCGATCACCGCATCCAGGTCTCCGTCATCGTCCAGGTCGCCGGTGGTGATGGCGGCCCGGGACCGGCCATGACCGATGCGCTGCACATTGAGCAAGTTGGCTGTGATTTTCCAGACATCAAGCACCCGTCCCGTATCTTCGTAGGTGTACAGATATACATTGTTGCTGTTGCTGCCTGTCAGCAGGTCGGGATTCCCGTCGCCATTGACGTCGGTAAACGCGGGTGCGGCGAACCCGCCGTTATCAATCGCCAGGAAACGGCGCTGGACCATCCGCCAGGAGTATTTCTCCTTGGTGCCGTGATTCTTGTAATAGTCAATCGTGCCATTGCGCTTGCCGACGAATAGGTCCAGGTCACCGTCGCCGTCCCAATCCACCAGGGAAGGCGCGGCGTGGTTCACCTTGGACTGCTTGGCAATCACAATTGGTGTGGGACTGCAGGGCAGTGGCTCGCCCGGCGGTGCGCTCGGCGAAGGAAAGCGCGCGCAGAACTCCGCTATATTCTTGGTGCCTGCGTTGGGAAGCAAAAAGACCTGGCCTTTTTGATTGCCGATGAACAGGTCCAGAGCAAGATCATTGTTTATATCCGCGAAAAACGGAACGATGCGCCGACCCAAGTTGGGCGGAATGAAGGTCTCGCTAATGGGGTGGAAGGAATACAGTACCTCCGTGCCCATGTTTTGAAACTTCAGCAGTTTGCCGTCCGCGGTGCCGACGAACAGGTCCAGATCGCCGTCATTGTCGATATCCACCAGCACCGGCGCCGCATGGGATCCCGTATTGATCTCGCGCAGCATCCGCTGCAAAACTCCGTCTTTCGATCTCGCGGTTACGACGGCCTTGAGATTTTCCTCCACCAGCCGCCAGGCCGGTGCGTCCTCACCGCCGACATTTTCAAAGCGGTTGATCCCACCGTCCAGCTTGCCAATCAGGAGGTCCAGATCGCCGTCGCCATCGAGATCGCCGAATGTGGGTTTGCCGTGAAACGCGGAATTGCTATAGAGCAGTGCCTGCTTACCCTCAAAATTCCCGTAGAGCACCTGCTCCCACTTGAGGCGGACTTTCTCCTGACAGAGTACAGTACCGGCAGCGAGCAGCACCATGCCGGAGCAAAGGGTGATAACTGTGATGGTGCGTCTAATCATGGAATGAATTCCCCGGTCCTTTCCCCGAGAAGTCGCCTTTCGCGATCATTTTGCCCCATTTCGGGCCTAAATGAATATATAGCAACTTACGTACCCCTGCCCCCGGTTGTCCGTTTCCATCGGCCTGTGATTTAATGGGTGGAGACTCACACCATCCCGCGGCCGGGCTGGACTGAGGTCGCCGCCGCGCGAGCGCGGTCCACTTATCCTCATTCTTCGGAACGCTCTGATGGAAGAAAAGCCCACCGCAGAAGACTTCGACCGCATGGGCGGCGTGGATTCCATCACCCGCTGGGTCACCCGGTTTTACGAGCTGATCGCCAACGATCCGCTCCTGGCGGGCCTCTTTACACAAAAATTGGAGATCAGCAGGGACAAGCAGATTGCTTTTATGATCGAGTTCTTCGGTGGCCCGGCCCTCTATTCGGAACAGCATGGAAAAGCCTTTCTGCGATTCAAGCACCGCCACGTGAAGATCGGTCAGGAGGAGCGGGATGCATGGATGAACCTGATCCTACGTGCCCTGCGGGAAACGGTATCCGACGCGGGTCTGGCCGCCAAAGCGGAGAGTCGGCTGGCTCCCCTTGCCACCGCGATGATCAATCATCTTCCGGATAAGAAAGACGCCTATTACTTCAACTAGACCCCGGGGCGCGCCGTCATTGCTGCTCGGGGGGGTAGACCAGTTCGTAATAGGTGAGCAGCGCGCTGCAAAACAGGTCGAAAGTTTCCGGGGAGGGATACTGGCTGACCTCTTCCAGGGTATCCATCATCTGATCCCAGTTCTGAAAGGTATAGTAGGCTTCATAGAGCTTGATCTTGATGCTGTTCTCGTGAAACAGGTCCAGCAGTTCCTCCACAACGGCGTCGAAATTCCTCGGGTTTTCCCGCAACCGGGTCAGGATGGATTGATAGAATTCGTGGATCATCCAGGGCAACTTGTCCGAATCCCCGTTCAGCTTGCCCGGTTCCTGAAACTCCCGCCGGGCCGTGGCCGGAGGCTGCGGATGGTTTAAAGATCTGCGCAGAAAAGGGGTATCCTGATTGCGCGGGGCCACCTCGTATGCGGCAAGACCGGCAAGCTTACGCACTCCGCCTTTCGCGTCGGGAGCGGATTTCTCCCGTTTGCGGGTTTCCGGGGCGATGGCGCGCTGCAGGTAAGGATTGCGGGTGTTCTTGCGCAGATGGTAAATTGCGTCAACAGGGTCCAGGCGCACATCGACCGGCCGGGTGTCCGGGGAGTGCTGGCGGAACATCCACAGCAACTTTTCCAGCTCTTTATTTTCAGCCATAGGGGCGCGCGGCCATCGGATTGCGTCGTTACTGAAGAGGCCATGAAATTGGCCATGTTAAGCGGTGTATGCTCCGCGAATCTTTCCCAGGATCGCAATATCGGCACCATGGCACAAGGGATTAGGCGTACGCTGATCGCAATTTCGCTGTTGTTGGCCTCCGGCCTTGCAGCATCGTCATTGTCCGCCCAGAGCAGACAGGCGCGTGTGAGGCCCGTCCCGGCTACCGGTGGTGTGCATCCCGCCATTTGTGCTCCGGTATTCGAAGACAACCGCAGGCGTTGGCCGGCCAAACTGCCCCATGCCCTGGAAACCTCGCGCAACCTCTACCTATTGGGAAAATGTCATCTGGAACGGGCCAACTACCGCGACGCGGAGCGTTACTTCCGGCTGGGTTTGGACAGCGCGCCCGCGCTGGCCGCTCACTGGCGCTTCAAGCTGCTGCACGCGGCCATGGACGGAGGCAATACTCCGCGGGCGCTAGAGTTGTTGGGAATGCTGCTGGCCGCTCCCGCTTCCGCTGAGTTGGCGGACGATCTGCGCGGCCTGCTCACCGAGAGGCGGGAAGGCCGCTCCCCTCAATCCGCCGAGGCGGATTATCACTATCTGTCCACCTTCTTTGCCGCCGTGGAAGCCACGCCGGAGGACTACGATCTGCTGGTCTATCTGGATGAACTGGCCAAGGGCTTCAACGACGGAAAACTGCGGGCCAGGGTGCGGGTGGTGCAGTGGCAAGTGCCCAAGGACAAGCAAAGCGCCCTTGCCGGCGCTCGGGCGTTGCCCGCGCCGCGCCTAAAAGCCGCATTGTACCTGAAACGAATGCGCAACCTCTACGACCTGCGCCTATTCTCCCAGATCGTGAAGGAGTTGGAAGCACCGAGGCTCCCGCGTTGGTCCGCGGAAGAAGCGAGAAAAATCGGGAGCACCTACTTCCTGAGCTTGATCCGGAAGAAGAAATATCACCACGCCGCCAAGCAGATCGAAAACAGAAAAATGGTGAAGCGGTTCCATTTCAGACGCGAAGACGTGCTGCGGATCGCCATCCAGGTGCATCTGCGGCGCAGGAGCGTCTCCACGGCGATTAAGCTGCTGCGGAAATTGGAGGTATTGCATCCCCAAGAGGAGAACCTGGCGGGCTTCAACGTGGAGGTGGCCCGGTATTATCAGGAAAGGAACAACCCGCGCGCCATGATTGCCTGGTGCCGGCGCGTGCTGGACAAGTATCCCGGCCAGCCCGCCGCGGCAACGGCCTATTGGCTGCTCATCTGGGAGCCCTACATCCGGGGCGATTACGAGCAAGCGGCGGAATGGAGCGAGCGCGCCATTGCCAATACCCAGCAATTCAGCGCGGAAACCCGCTCCCGCTATCACTACTGGCGAGGCCGCATCCTGATGGCGCTGGGCCGGAAAGAGGAAGGGCTGGAGGTCTGGCGGGAAATGCAAAGCCTTTGGCCGACCAGTTATTACGGCCTGATGGTGCGCCATTGGAGGAACGGCGGGCCGGTGGCTCCGCGCTTCAGCCCGGTACCGAGCAAAGCCATCGCAAAAAGGCCGCCGCCCATCCTGAAGGCCGTCTGGGAAGAGGAACTGCTGCGCAGCGCGGTGTTTCTGTTCATCGTGGGGGAGGAGGAACGGGCCGCGGCGATGATGGGAGGGGCGCTGGGCCGCCCCATGGCCGATGGGCTGCTCCGGGAACTGGGCCAAGTGTTTCAGTACTTCAACCGGTATCGGCTGCAATACAGGATCACCGCCAATTACTTTTATTCCGACTTAAAGCGGCGCCCGGTTTCAGACACCTCCGTGTGGCGCCATGCTTACCCGTTGGCATTCTGGGAGAACGTGCTGGCGGAAACCAGCAGTCAAGATTTGAGCCCATTTTTTGTGTTGGCCGTGATGCGGGAGGAAAGTAACTTTCATGCGGCCGCGGATTCCAGGGCGGGCGCCAAGGGCCTGATGCAACTCATGCCCAGTACGGCGCGCATGGTGGCTCGGCGCAACCGCCTGCCCTATGATGAGGCCGCGCTTACCCGTCCCGAATTCAACATCACCCTGGGCACGTTGTATCTGAAGGGCGTGCTGAAGCGGTACAAGTGGGATCCGGTGCTGGCCGCCGCATCCTACAACGCCGGTCCAAACGCGGTGAAAAAATGGCGGCGGAAATTCCGCGGGCTGCCCGTTGACGAATTTGTGGAACGAATACCTTATGATGAAACCCGCCGGTACGTGAAGCGGGTGATGTCATCCTATCTCATTTACCGCGACCTATACCATCCCGCATCCTCCCGTGGTGCTGCCCCTGCCGTAAAAAGCGCCAATGACCCCAAGAGAACAGGCAACCCTTGACAATGGCCGCAGAGACCATCTATTTAACAAGGTTAACGAAATAGTTTAGGCGGCTTCGAACCGGCGGATTATGCAGATCCGCAGCGGTAAATAGGTCAACGATTCGAGGTTTATGGGCGGAGGTAAATGGTTCGTCCACAATTGAACCTGATTGGCGGCATCCCTATCAATGAATTAAATTGGCGGTCGCAACGGAATTTTCGGAAATACTGGTAAAATTCGTATGAAGGATCGCCCGGTCCGAATGGGAACGGACGACTCCTCGCCCACGGCAGAGCAATCGAAACAACCTCCGCGCTTGCGCGGGGAGTTTCAACTCAACGGTTAGCGATGATCGAAATTCGGGAACTGAGCAAAATTTATGGAAACATTCGGGCGGTGGACAATATTTCCTTCCGTGTGGAAAAGGGAGAAGTATTGGGATTCCTGGGGCCCAACGGAGCCGGCAAATCCACCACCATGAAGATCGTGACCTGCTATATTCCGCCCACCAGTGGAACCGTGGAGGTGGGCGGCAAGGACATATTTACCGACCCCGTGGGCGTGCGGGAGCAGATCGGGTATCTCCCCGAGAGCGCGCCTTCCTATCCGGAAATGACGGTCACCGAATTTCTTTCCTTCATCGCCGAGGTGCGGGGCTACACAGGGGCGGAGCGCACGAGGCGCATCGATCAGATTACCGAGTTGACCTCGCTGCGCGACGTGCAAATCCAGATCATCGATACTCTCTCCAAGGGCTACCGGCAGCGGGTCTGTTTTGCTCAAGCCCTCATCCATGATCCGCCGGTGCTGATCCTGGATGAGCCCACCGACGGTTTGGATCCCAACCAGAAGCATGAGATGCGCGAAGTGATCCGCCGCATGAGCAAGGAGAAGACCATCATACTGTCCACCCATATCCTGGAGGAAATGGAGGCGGTTTGCGGTCGGGCTATCATCATTTCCAGGGGCAGAATCGTGGCCGACGGCACCCCCCGCCAACTGGCAGCCATGTCCAAGTACCACAACGCCGTGACCCTAAAACTGAGGTCGGCGGCTAAGCCGGCGTTAATGAAGGATTTGGAGAAGCTGAAGGGCGTGGCTGAAGTGGCGCCACTGGCCGGCAAGAAGGACGCACCCACGGCGTTCCAGATTTTCGCGCAGAAGGGCAAGGTGATCCTGCAGGAAGTGACCAGCTTCCTGGAAAAGAAAAAAATCAGCGTGGAAGAAGTGTACCTGGAGCACGGGCGGGTGGATGAAGTGTTCCGGGAAGTCACCGGAGGGTGAGCATGATAGCAATCAGGAGCAAAGGCGGATGAAACATGCATGGCCAATTATCAAACGTGAACTGATGGGCTATTTCCGCTCGCCGGTCGCCTACGTGTTCATATTTATTTTTCTGGTCTCGACCAGTGGAACCTCCTGGTATTTGGGCAATTTTTACACGTCCAACGAGGCCAGCCTGGAACTGTTCTTTTTCTTCCATCCCTGGCTTTATCTGTTCCTCATTCCCGCGGTGGGGATGCGGCTCTGGGCCGAGGAGCGGCGCACGGGCACGATGGAAATCCTGCTGACCCTTCCGATCAGTTCCGTCACCGCGGTGATGAGCAAATTCCTGGCGGCTTGGCTGTTCATGGGGCTGTCCCTGTTGCTCACCTTTCCCATGATTCTCACCGCTAACTATCTGGGCGACCCGGACAGTGGGGTGATGGTGACCGGGTACATCGGCAGTTTCCTGATGGCCGGCGCCTATCTGGCCATCACCAGCTTTACTTCCTCCCTCACCAAAAATCAGGTGATCAGTTTCATCCTCAGCTTTATGGTGTGTCTGATCCTGGTGATGCTGGGCTGGGGCGTGCTGACCCGCACCCTGGTGGAGATTTTCCCGGTCTGGCTGGCGGACCTGATAACGCAGTTCAGCTTTACGACTCACTTTAACGGCTTGCGGAGGGGCATCATCGACTTGCGGGATGTGGTCTATTTCGCATCAATTATCGTGGTTATGCTCTACGCCAACGTGCTTGTGCTCGACAACAGCCGTGCGAAATAACCGGAGAGTACATGAAGAAGAGTCAACCCATACTAATCCAACGGCTACAATCAATCGGTGCATTCGCCATGCTGGCCGTAGCGCTGATTGCCGTTAACGTGATTGCCTCTCTGATTCCCCTGCGCATCGACATCACCGAGGAGGGACTGTACACCCTCTCGCAGGGCACCAACAAAATACTGGAAAAGCTCGAGCACCCGGTCAAGGTAAAGTACTTTTTCAATGCGAGCTACGAGAACCTGCCGGTTTCCGTCAAAACCTATGCGCGCAAGGTGCGTGAGTTGCTCAGGGAATACGAGTCCCGCTCCGGCGGCAAGCTGACCCTGGAGGTGCTGGACCCCCAGCCGGACACCGACGAGGAACAATGGGCCAGGCGCTACGGCCTGCAGGGTCCGCAGTTGCCCACCGGAGACAGGCTGTTTCACGGCATGGTGGTGCTATCCGGAGAGCAGGAAGCGCCGGTGCCCTATTTTGACAGCCGGCGGGAAAAATTTCTCGAATACGATATTTCAGAGGCCATCTCCCGCGCCGTCCGCGAGACCCAGGAGAAAGTGGGCATCATGTCCTTCCTTCCCATGATTGGTCAGTTCAACCCCCGCACGGGAAAGCAGGAAGGGGAATGGGCAGTAATTTCGGAGTTGCGGAAGATCTTTGAACTGGTGGACTTAATTCTTGCTGACGTTGTGGAAATTCCCGAGGACATCGATCTGGTGATGCTGATCCATCCCAAGCTAGTCACCGCCACCACAGCCTACGCACTGGATCAGTTTCTTGTGCGAGGGGGGCGTCTGATGGTGTTCACCGATCCCTTTTCCCGCCACGACACCCGCGACCCAAACGTGATGGACAGCAAATTCAGCAGCAACCTGAAAATATTGTTCGATTCCTGGAAAATCAAGTTTAGCGACGAGGAGGTGGTGGCGGACCTCAAACTGGCCACACGGGTCAATACCCAGGCCCAAGGCGTAGTGGAATTTCCCGTCTGGGTCACTCTACGGGGGGATCACTTCAATCGGGATTCTGTGATTACCAGCCAGCTCGAAACAATGATCCTGCCCGACGCAGGGGCCTTTGAAACCGCCGAGGGCTTCCAGCATAAGTTAACACCGCTGCTCACCAGTTCGGACAGTTCTGGGATGGTGGACCGGATCACGGTGCGTATGGCCCAGGGCCCCCTTGATCTTGCCAAGAGTATAAAGGTCGATGGCAAATCCCGCGTGCTATCCGCTCTGGTCACCGGAATGTTCGATTCCGCCTATCCGGACGGGCCGCCTCCCCTGCCAGAGCGCGAGGCGGATGCCCGGGGTAAAAAACCGGCGAAGCGCGAGCGCACCATACCTCACGTGGCCAAGGCCAAGGTGGAAACTTCCATACTGTTGGTGGGGGATGCGGATTTTCTAGCCGACCGCTTCTCGGTACGCTCCATGAATTTCTTCGGCCAACCCGTGTTGTCGCCCTTGAACGACAACCTCAACTTTGTCCTCAACGCCACGGAATTCATGGTGGGAAATCAGGAACTGATTCACATCCGTTCACGCGGCCAGATTTCGCGGCCTTTTACCAAGGTGGCCGAACTGCAGGTCTCTGCACAAATGAAGTACCAGGAGCGGGAAAAAAAACTCTCCGAAACATTACGTGAGGTGCAGGAACGGCTGGCCGAATTGCAAAACGAGAAAACCGGCGCCCAGAAGGTGCTGCTCAATCCCGCCCAGTTTGCCGAAGTGAAAAAATTCCGCATGGAGGAAGTCCGCACGCGCAAGGCCTTGCGCGAGGTGCGCAAGGTGCTGCGTCAGGATATAGAGTCCCTTGGCAACCGTCTGCTGCTCATCAACCTGCTGGCGGTGCCGCTGCTGGTGGCGCTATTCGGATTCATAACCATCATTCGGAGAACCATACGCAGTGGAGGTAAGCCATGAATCTGAAAGCTATGGCAATCGGTACGGGCCTGCTTCTGGTACTCGCGGTGGGTGGCGTGTTGATTGACCGGCAGTCCAAGTCGCCTGTAAGCGACGAGCGTGAAGGCAAACTTCTGCTGGAAAGTATCGACATGGCAAAGGCCGCCCTGATTGAAATCAACAGCGGCGACGGGCCCATCACTATTGAATCGAAAAACGGCACCTGGTTCGTCAAGGAGCAGGACGGCTTTCCGGCCAACGGGAATAAAATCAGGAAATTCCTTCTCAAACTGGCCGGCGAGCGCATCGAGCACAAAGTGACAGAAAACCAGAACAAGCTGGAGAAGCTGCACCTGCTCAAACTCGATGAAAACGACAACAAGTTCGACAAGGACAAAACCGGCATTTCGTTCAGCATCAAGGACAAATCAGCTCAGCCTCTCTTCCAACTGCTGATTGGAGGAGACCGCCGCACGGACCGTGGAATAATGGGTGGTTATGGCGGCCAGTACGTGCGTTATCCCGAGGCGCGGGCGGCCTACCTGATCGCGGAGCCCCTGTTTATCGACACCATGCCCCATGACTGGGTGAGGAATGAAATATTCCGCTTCGAGCACAAAAAATTGATGAAACGCTTCCGCATCAGCGTACCGGGAGTCAAGCCGTATGTGTTTTCGCGCAAGGACGCGGACAGCAAATGGACGCTGCTGGGTGGAGGCGAAGAAAATCTGGACGAGGAAGAAGTGAATATGCTGGCCAGGCGCATCGGCGATCTGGAATTGTTCAAGGTGGCCGATCCGTCCAGCAGCGCCAAGGAACTGGGCCGGCTACGTACGGGCGTAGTGGACTTCGAACTGTTCGACAAACGCAGTTACCGGATGGACATTGGGCTGAAAAAAACCGATGATGAGTTTCGCTATATCGCTATTTCGGCGAAACTGGATCAGACGGCGGACGATGAGACGCTGCAAAAAGAGGTGGCCGTCTTTAACTCGGATTTTGCAGAGCGCATTGTGGCAATCTACGAGTGGGAAGCCGAGCAGTTGCTGAAAAAGAAGGAAGACCTTTTCGCCAAAAAAGACAAATAGTGCGCTGATCGCGGAGCGGAGGGACCGCAACCATGGCCAATGAATTGCCCTCAGGCGCCCGCCTGACGAGCATTTCCGCCCATTACAACGAGTTGACAATTCCACGGGAACTGTTGGCGGCCGGGCTGCTGCCAGCGGAAACTTGGGCTAGGCTGGTTGTCGAGAAAGGGAAAGTGATGCTGCTGATGGGCGGATCACAGGAATCCACGCCTGTCACGCCCGATGCGCCCGCCCTAATTCCTGCCGGGACGGAGTTCAGCCTTAAGCCAACCAGGGAATCGAGCCGGTTTTACCTGGAATACTACCGTGAAGCGCGGCTGAGCGACGCCGCGGAGTTGGCGAAGTTGCTCGGATAGCAGCGCCCGCGTGGGGTTATTGCGCGGCTAACCTTTCACATGACCGGTCAGAGCGGGATTGGCGTTTTGCGCTTCGGCCCAACGCCGGAAGATTTTATTCAGCCGCTCCGGTGCAAAATCCAATTGGCTGAGGGCGATGCCGGAATCGAACTTCTCGCTGTAATGGCGGATGCTCCCTTCCTCCAGTTCAAAGCAGCTCATGCCTTCCACCACCACACGCCGTCCGGCGCATCCGGGCATTTTGGATGTGTAGCTGAATTCCCAGCGGGCATAACCTATGCGCCCGTCGCTGACCATGTCGCGGGGATTCCACAAAAAGCGCTCTGCGTCTCCGTGGAAGCGTTCTTCCAGCATGGCGCGGATGGCCTCCCTCCCCTTGAATTCTCCGTAGAAGGTGTCGTGGTAAACACCGTCTTCCGTGAACAGTCCGGCAAGGCGCACGCCGTCGCCGGCTTCCACCGCCGCGCAGAACTCACCTACCAGGGATGAAAAGTCCACGTGATGCTCCCTATGCCTGGTGGTAAATGCCATAGCTTTCAATCGCGCCGGCTCTGCCGCGGACAACGCAATTGCAGGCGCGGTGCGGGTGATTGTTCCGGCTCCGTATGTAGCAGTTTTTGCGGGGAGACGCCCAAAGATTTTATAACCCGCTACAGCGCCGCCACTGCCCCGTGCCGCCCGGTTTCCCGCGCGCGTCCGCAATTAGGAATCCATTCGCCGATTTTTCCGTATCAACTCATCAGGATTGCTTGTATCCGTGTCAGCGCCGGACCATGGTGGAACGCCTGCGGGGAGAATTGTTCCGTACGCAATTTGAGGGGCATGCCATGGAGATGCACCGCATTCTGGACAAGCAACGCGGCAAGGCCTATTTTTCCGTGGAGTTATTCCGATCCCTGACTCATGGAGATGAGTATATTCTGGTGCATGAAATTGCGAGCGCCCTGAAAGTGCTCAACGATTACTTCCATTTCGACTTCTCCTGCATACTGCCCAGCAAGATCTTGAGAGCGGCGAACATTGGCGGTGGCACTTCCATCATTCAATGCCTGGTCATGACACCCATTGCCAACTAAGGCTCGCAGCCGTTGAGTGATCCGGCGCGCACCAGCCCGGTGGGTGGAATACCTTACGGATGCCGTGCCAGGTCCGGCTCGCCGCAAAGGCGCAGAATATCCACCAGCGCCCGCGCCGCTTCACCGCCGCCGTCCAGTCTCCGTGTTCCGGTGGGATGCGCGTCCTGATGGAAATGCTGTCCACCTGGCGGACCGGTCTTGGATAAATGCGGATGGCGCTTGCGAATTCATGAGCAGGGGAATGCAGGGCGGAAGGCTCCGGAGCGGTGTGCCTACCCCGTGCCGTTTGCGGACAGCAGTTCCGCGATTTGCACTGCATTCAGTGCCGCACCCTTCAGCAATTGATCCGAGACGAGCCACAGATCGAGGGTGTTGGGTTGGGAAATGTCCCTGCGAAGGCGTCCCACCAGGACAGGATCCCGCCCCGACACGTCCGCGGGAGTGGCCCAGCGGTTTTTCTCACGATCCTCAAAGATTTCGACACCCGGCGCCGCGCTCAGCACCTCATAGGCCTGTTCCGGAGTGACGTCGTGTACGAATTCGATGTTGAGTGCTTCCGAATGGGCACGCAGTACCGGTACGCGGATACAGGTCGCGGAAATGGCGATAGAATCGTCGTCCAGAATTTTCTGGGTTTCCCGCACCATTTTGATTTCTTCCTCACAGTAGCCATTGTCCAACATGGCGCTGTCGTGGGGAAAGAGGTTGAATGCGTACTGCACGGGAAATAATTTCCGCTCGTACGCCTGTCCCGCCAACTGCGCCCGGGTCTCCTCGCGCAGTTCCTCCATCGCCAAGGCGCCCGCACCGCTGGCGGCCTGGTAGGTGGCCACGGTGACGCGTTTCACGCCAAAGGCCCTGTGCAGGGGACTGAGCGGCACCACCATGGCGATGGTGGAGCAGTTGGGGTTAGCAATGATGCCGCGATGGCCTTGGACCGTCTCCGGATTGACCTCCGGCACCACCAAGGGCACCTCGGGGTCCATGCGAAAGGCGCTGGAATTGTCCACCACAACGGCCCCCGCGTCTACGGCATGAGGTGCGAATTCCCGGGAGCAGTTTCCCCCGGCGCTGAACAGCGCCAGGTCCACGCCGTCGAAGGAATCCTTGCCCAACTCCTTGACCGTCAGGGTCTGCCCGGAAAATTCTATATGCTTGCCCGCGCTGCGTGCGGAAGCCAGCAGCGTCAGTTCGCGCACGGGAAACTTGCGGCGTTTCAGCACGGACAGCAACTCCTGCCCCACCGCGCCTGTCGCACCGGCGATTGCCACGTGAATTCCATTGCCCATCAATATTCTCTCCTGAATTGGCGCTCCCTGCCTTGTGCAATTGCTGCATTATAATCGGATTGCGCTCCCTTGAATAGAGGGACGTAGTAAGGCTGCCCGCGGTTTTTTGGCCTAGCGTAGGGCGCACAACGGGAATACACGGAAGATTATATGGGTGAATGCTTGATGGGCGGTGGCGCCGCCGCCATGCGCGCCTAGTGGGAGAACAGGGATGTTTCCCAACCTCGGTCCCTGTCCCCGTAACCGTTGAGCAGAATCTCCACTATTGCGGGCAGGCAGGCTTGGCTCTGCTGGTTGAGTTCCTTGACGGTCAGGCCGGTAGGGAGTTTCCCACGGCTATCAATCATCTTCTTCAGTGCTTTGTAGACCGGAATGAGATGGATCACATCATTTGCCGCATAGCGGAGTTGCGCATCACTGAGGTTGGCCTGGGACCAGTCGCTGGATTGGTTCTGTTTTTCCAATTCCACACCGGCCAATTCCAGCACCAAGGCCTGCAGACTGTGCCTTTCGGTGTAGGTGCGCACCAGCTTGCTCATGACTTTGGTGCAGACAAATGGATGCACAGTCACATTAAAGCTGGATTTGACAAAGGCCACATCCGTCACGGCATAGTGAAAAATCTTGGTCGTAGAGGGGCTGGTGAGCAGCTTTCTTAGGTTCGGAGGCAGCTTGGGGGACTTCAACCGCACCAGACACACGTTGCCCTTGCTATCGCAAATTTGCATCAGGCAAACCCGATCCCGCCAAAGCTGAAGCCCTTGCATTTCCGAGTCGACAGCCACGATGTCCGCGGACAGATAGGTCTTTAACAGGCTGCCCGGAATATCGGATACGAGCGAGTAGTTGTCCTGCTTTGGCATATCAACCACCTGTACACGCGGCGACCGGTTTTCCCACGGGCCAGGCTCGATCGCCCAGACCCATTGTTGGAACCAGTATATATTTTTTAGGATCGCTTAGTCTGCAATGCTTCCTGGAGGCAAGCTTCATCGATACAGCACCTCTGTGATTTCGACCTCGATCTTGCCCTTTGGAATGAGCACAGTCACCACGTCACCCACCTTGTTGCCAATCAATGCCTTGGCGATCGGTGACTGAAAGGAGATACGGTTTGACTGCATGTCCGCCTCGTCGGGGCCCACGATCTGGTAGCGGTAGGATTCCTCCGTATCCAGATTTTCAATGGTCACGGTGGCTCCGAATGCAATGCTGTCCGATTTGGAATCCGCCGGATCGACCACATAAAGGTACGCCAGCCTGGCATTGATTTTCTGAATACGCCCCTCAATGAACGACTGCCGTTCCTTGGCGGCATGAAACTCAGCATTTTCCCTCAGGTCGCCATGCTCCCGTGCTTCGGCGATCGCTTTTTGAATGCCGGGACGTTCGACGGACAACAACTGATGCAGTTCCGATTTCAGCTTATCCAGTCCCTCCTGCGTAATCGGAATTCTCTCTGACATGGGTCAAGCCGTCGAGGTTGGTTCCAGAATTAGTCATGCGATCAACGGACTGTCCGTTCGGCGAACATCCGCAAGCCCCCGCGTCCTCTTCTAGTATTCCGAATGGGCGTGGCGAAGCCGGCTGCGCCGCATCGCTTCAACTAAAGTCCTTCCAGTGCGCAGAATCAAGTTCCGTGTCTGCAACTACGATAAAATTCCTGTCCTTAAAAGCCCCCAATTTTTGGATACGTGAATCCCGCGATTGGATCAACCCCTCATTTCGATCCAAACTGTATTCGTCAATCAGAATAAGCCAAAGAAGGATTGTTAACACAATTTGGTGTGGAAGAACAAAAAATTATACCAATTTCCGCCACTCACCCCATATCCCGCATGTAGGACAGACGGGTGCGGAAGCAACACGTCCATGTCCGCCGCGCGGTGCTATATTCAGGCCACTTGTGGCCTGCCTCACCAACAGGATTCTCCGGCGCAGCCGCCGTGGCGCGGAACGGTACATACCAGCCACTCCCAAATGGATTAGTCTGCGGAATTCTCATGTGTAGCACTGCCCGCGGGTGATTATCCTTGCGTGCGGCGCGGTTTGAGCCGTTATTCCGGTCTTAGTCTTGGAAAAGAAATGGAAGCCATTTCCCTGGATGCATTGACTGCGCTGGAGCCTCTGCCGAGCGAAGAGGAACTGCTGGCGAGCAACACAGTCCGCGATTTCGTTGCGGAAAAAATCCTGCCGTTAATCGGCGAGCATTTTGAGCGCCACACATTTCCCGACGAGCTAAATTCCGAGGTGGGCGAATTGGGGCTGTTTGGCGCGGCCATCGAAGGTTACGGCTTCGCAGGCGTGAACTCGGTCACCTAAGGATTGATGCTCCAGAAACTGGAGTACGTCCCCGTGGGGCATATGTTGAACTTGGAGTCCATTATACCTACGAGGGCACCAACGAGGTGCACAGCTTGATTATAGGCCGGGGTCTGACAGGCTTCGATGCGTTTTAGGGGAAGCTGTACCCAATTGAAGCCGCTGGTATTTTTGGGCCGGTATTTTGCACATGCATGTAGTGTATGCTACATTTTTCGCGATTATCCAGTCGCAACAAATATTTGCTATTTGGAGGAATTTGGCGACACCGGACAGCCGATGAAATTTTAGGGTTGAATCTGACAACGAATTTGTTCTATTTCTTATTTCGATTGGATACGTGACGTTATTCTTGCGTATCTCTATAAGCGGTGCCTATACAATGTGCGGCTCCACCCGGAAGCACATTGAGGAGCGCGCACCGCTTATGCGGAGGGACAAAGTTGCTTAAAAACGGATTTACTTTCGTAGTTATTCCCCAGAAGACCACCCGCGTTCTACAGGTTCGCGTTCCGACTCTTGTATTCGCAATTGGGATGGGTCTGTTGGCATTATTTCTCGTCCTAGGCGGAATTGGCGTGTACCGCTCCATTCGGCTCAATAGCGAAGTGGAAGAGTTGCACGCGTTGAAAAACCAGTACATGCGCCAGCAGATTGAGTTTAAGAAGGTATCCAACGAAATTTCGAAATTCCGGGATCAGATGAGCCGGCTGCGCGAACTGGATTATAAGCTGCGTCTGATCACTGACCTTGAAGTGGAACGGCCCAATCCCTCGCTATACGGAATCGGCGGTTCCATGGACGTCCGCAGTGATGGGCTGACGGAAAACGTCGATCTTGCTGGGATGGACCTGTTGAGTGTGCTTGACAAGGACCTGGAGCGGCTTAAGGAAATGGCCAATTATCAGGAAGAGAGCTTCAACGACCTGAAAGCTTTCCTGGTCGACCAAAAGGATCTGCTGGATCGCTCCCCCTACCGCTGGCCGGTGCGTGGATTTGTCTCCTCAAACTATGGACCGCGGGTGGACCCGTTCACGGGTTTGCAGCGGCAACATCAGGGTGTGGATATCGTGACCCCCAAGGGAACCCCCGTGCTGGCGCCCGCGGACGGCATCGTCACTTACACCGCGCTCGACCCTACCTTGGGATACATGCTCGTAATCGACCACGGCTATGGGGTGATTACCCGTTATGGGCATAACGACGCAATCCTGGTGCGGGAAGGACAGCGCGTCTCGCGGGGCGACCAGATCGCCACGGTGGGCTCCTCCGGCAAGAGCACGGGGCCCCATCTTCACTACGAAATTCGGATCAACGACCTCGCCGTAAATCCGCTCAATTACATACTAGAGTAGATGGCCACGGCACCTGCCGGGTAAAGGCAGGAGCCGGCTCGCCGGAAGGTGCATGGTGATGGCGGCTACCGCAAGAGTTGCGCTGTGCACTGGCCGTGCCGCAGCCCGGAAAGCAGCCGGGCCGGAGCACCGAAGCCCTGCCCCGCGCATGATCAACTGGGCGGACTGAGGGAAAAGGGGGCTAAACCTGGAAAAACTGCGTCAACTTTTGCCGATCGTCATGGTGAATTTCCATGAAGGCAATGCCAACGATTACGGTTGGCTTGGTGCGGCCGACATGATTGACCCACATAATCTGGGACGGAATTTCGAACAATTTGATCGTGCCTTCCGCGTCTTCATATATGAGCACGTTCACCGAATCGCCTTTTCCAAGGGAAAAATCGGCGCCGTCCTTCAACTGCAAGCGTAACCCGTGGCTGGAGTAATCCTTCGCAGTGGACAAATAGCTGGTTTCACCACCAATGGATAATCCCACATTGATTGGCGCCTGCAATTCGTGGCGTGCCGAAACCCGTCTGTTCGAAGTCTCGCCGCCTCCCCAGCGCTCGAACAATTTTCGGCGGACGGAATCGGCGTCAATCATTTCGTGGAATCTGTAATTGTTGGGCTGTTCGCACTTCAGCACCCCGGAGTTCTCAAACCAGCCCATCAGCCCACCGGTATGCGGGATGTAGCGGCCGTCCGAGGTGGTTTCGGATTGAATCGAAGCCTTTTCTATTTGCGTGCGGGCCGGTCGTGCGGCTTGCGAGGTTTCAGTCATGATGCTCCCTGGCATTGAGGGGATAAAACGGCTTGCCTTCAATAACTGTTAACGTAACCACCTTCGGTAATGTTCGCGGTTGAGCATCATATTCCAAATCGAAACGAAATTAAAGGTCTGGAATCGGGTCCGTGGAAAATTTATTCCGCTCCCCGATCCTATCGCGCCGCCAGCCGCAGGGCCACCGCGCGCGGCGCAATATACACTTTCCTTGCAGGAACACCATTCAATCATTGATATTAAGGCTGTTTGCAATATACAATTCTCTCTTTTGCAAATATCTGGGCAGGTCGTGCAAGTCCCACACATAATCGGCGCTGGAAATGAAACTGGAATTGGATTTTGACAAGTCAGGCGGACTGATACCGGCGATCATTCAGGACTGGGAAACTGGTGAGGTGCTGATGCTGGGCTACATGAATGCGGAAGCATTCGACAAAACCCAGGCCAGTGGAATTATGCATTATCACTCCCGCTCCCGGAATGGACCTTGGATGAAGGGCGAAACCTCCGGGCACTTCCAGGAAGTGAAGGAAATACTCATCGATTGCGATCAGGACGCAGTACTGGTCAAAGTGCATCAAGTAGGCGGAGCGGCTTGTCATACGGGATACAATTCCTGCTTTTTCAGGCGGCTTGGGGAAAATGGAGTGGTGGAAATGACCAAGGACAGCAAGGTGTTCGATCCGGAGAAGGTTTACGGGAAATGACATTAAAACTGGGTATCCCCAAGGGCAGCCTCCAGGAGGCGACTGTCGAGCTATTCCGTAAGGCGGGCTATAAAATTATCATCCAAGGCCGATCCTACTATCCCATCATTGACGATCCCGAAATCGAGTGCCTGCTGCTGCGTGCCCAGGAAATGGCCCGCTATGTAGAAGAGGGCCTGCTTGACGTGGGATTGACGGGCCATGACTGGATAATCGAAAACCAGGCGGACGTGGTGGAGGTGGCCGATCTGGTTTATTCGAAAACGGGCTCGGGCAAGGCCAGGTGGGTCTTGGCCGTACCCCAAGACTCCCCCATCCAGTCGGCAAAGGACCTGGAGGGCAAGCGCATCGCCACCGAAGCGGTTAACTTGGCCAAAAACTACCTGGAAAAAAACGGTGTCAACGCCAAGGTGGAGTTCTCCTGGGGCGCCACGGAGGTGAAGCCGCCCAAGCTGGCCGATGCCATTGTGGAGATTACCGAGACCGGCACCTCCCTGCGGGCCAACAACATGCGAATCGTTGAGACCATCCTCGAAACCAATACAAAGCTTATCGCGAATAAGCAGGCGTGGGACACGGCGGAAAAACGGCGCAAGATCGAACAGCTTGCCCTACTGCTCCGAGGTGCAATCAACGCGGCGGGCAAGGTGGGGCTGCTCATCAATGTTCCCCGCGACAAGCTGGACGGCATTCTGGAAATCCTGCCCTCGCTCAATAAGCCCACCATCGCCGCGCTCACCGATGAGGATTGGGTGGATGTTACCGTCGTGCTGGACGAACTGGTGGCACGGGACCTCATTCTTGAACTAAAGGAGCGTGGCGCCCAAGGTATCACAGAATTTCCTCTCAACAAGGTTATTCCCTGAAGAGCATGAATTTTGCGCAAGTGGGGATATGCACGGTGCGTCCGCTACGTTTTCTCGGGCGGACGCCGGCCATGCCGGCCCGCCGGCATGGCGGCCGGGTTAACCGGTGCGCTAAGATACGCCGAAAGAATTGAATTCAGTTGACAAAAGACCTCCATTTGTAATGGTACAATTATCCAACTGTATGCGAAAATAGATCTGTAACCGAACCAGCTTCAACCTTGCGGCGGTCGCGCAAGGCTTGCGGCGGAACACTAAACTTTTAGAAAGCGTCCATGGCATCAGAAGAAATTCAGGAACAGTCCCAAGCCACGGAGGAAAAAAACGGCGAAACTTCGACGGTCTTTCTGGAGGAAGATATCGATTTCGAGTCTCTGTATGAACAAAGCGTGGGACAATTCAAAGAACACCAGATCATCAACGGCAAGGTCATAGAAATCCAGAAGGATTATGTGACGGTTGACATTGGTTATAAATCCGAAGGGCAGATCAATACCTCGGAATTTCTCAACGAGAATCAGGAAATCAATGTCTCGGTTGGCGATGAAATTGAAGTGTTCCTGGAAGCGGTGGAAGATGCCAACGGAATTGTAGTGCTATCCAAGGACAAGGCCGAAAAGCTGCGGGTCTGGGAGCATGTAGGACGGGTATATGAGGAACAGGGCACCGTCGAGGGCGTGATCTCCTCCCGCATCAAAGGCGGGCTTTCGGTGGATATCGGTATCAAGGCTTTTTTGCCCGGCTCCCAGGTAGACCTGCGGCCCGTGCGCAATCTGGACAAGTTGATCGGCGAAAGCTTCGAATTCAAAATCCTCAAATTCAATCAGAAGCGGGGCAACATCGTGCTTTCCCGCCGCGCCCTGCTGGAAGTGGATCGCGAGGAACGCCGCAAGAAGACCCTAGCCATTCTCGAGGAAGGCGTGCTCATCAAGGGGTATGTCAAGAACATCACGGAATATGGCGTGTTTATCGATCTGGGCGGCGTGGACGGCTTGCTGCATATTACCGACATGACTTGGGGCCGCATCGTCCATCCTTCCGAGATGTTTAATATCGGGGACGAGGTCGAAGTGATGGTGCTAAAGTTCGACCGCGAGGAGGAAAAGGTTTCGCTGGGATTGAAGCAGAAGCAGGCTAATCCCTGGGACGAGGTGGAGGGCAAGTACCCGAGAAAAACCCGCGTGGAAGGCAAGATCGTCAGTCTTACCGACTACGGTGCATTCATCGAACTGGAACCCGGCGTAGAGGGACTAATCCACGTATCCGAGATGTCTTGGACCAAGAAGGTGCGGCATCCTTCCAAACTGTTTAGCCTGGGGCAAATAGTGGAGGCGGTGGTCAAGGATTTGGATGTGGACCGCAAGCGGATTTCCCTTTCCATCAGGGAAGCCGAGCCCAACCCCTGGGAAACCATTCACCTGCACCACCCGGTGGGCACCATCGTCACGGGGAAGGTGCGCAACATCACCGACTTTGGAATATTCGTGGGATTGGACGCCGGCATTGACGGCTTGGTGCACATATCCGACCTTTCCTGGAGCCAGCGCCAGCGCAAACCCTCCGCCTTTGCCAAAAAGGGCGACGACATTGAAGTGAAGATTCTTCACATTGATGCGGACAAGGAACGGCTGTCCCTCGGAATCAAGCAACTCAGCGAAGACCCATGGAAAGACCTGGAATCCAAAATCCAGATCAACGATGAGATCAGTGGCCGTGTCGTCAACGTAACCGACTTTGGGATATTCGTGGAAGTGATGGATGGCGTGGAGGGGTTAGTCCATATTTCCGAAGTGGACACCGATGTTCCCAAGGACAAGCTGGAGGAATTCTACAAGCCTGGCAGTCCCCTCACAGCCAAGGTGCTGAAAATCGACGTGGATGAGCGCAGGCTGGGGCTGGGCATTGTCGGCACCCCCGGCGTTCCGCCGGAAGGTGAAATGCAAAACACCGTGCTTCAGGACGCCCTGGCCGGCATGGTAAACGGTAGCACGGTCCAGGAGGGTACTGCCGAAGCGGAATCGTCCACCGAGCCCGAAGCCGCGGAAGAAGAGGCAACCGCCGAGCCTGAAGCCACGGAAGAGCAGGCATCCGCCGAGCCTGAAGCCGCGGAAGAGCAGGAGTACCAGCAAGCGGCTTCCGGAGAAAGCGGTG
>JAPUIH010000313.1 GCA_027297205.1 SAR324 cluster bacterium
TCCCCCGCCCTCTAAAAAATCTACCCGCCGCTCTCCGCCCGGCCCTATGCTCGTGTGCGCTCCGCAGCCGCTTATTTTGCGAGAAATTCCAGCAGTGCGGGAACAATTTGCTCGTGGGCGTCTTCCTGCAGGTAGTGGCCCGCATCCTGCAATTTCAGCACCTGCGCATGGGGAAAGGTTTTAAGCCAGAGCCCCTCCAGCAGGTCCGGAGTAAACGCGATGTCCTTCATGGCCCAGGCGATGAACACCGGCTTCTGCGAGAAAGCAGCCAGTCCCTCTTCCACGCCGGCAAGAAAGTCACTGACGGGCCCCTGCGGACCGGAGGGAATTTCGCGGGGAAAAACCAGCAGGGATGTGCGGGAAGACCAGTTCGGATGCGGCGCCAGGTAAGCCGCCCGCTCGTTGGCGCCCAAGCGCTCGGGATGGGTCAGTCCCGCCTTGAAGAGAAATACCTTCACGAAAGCGTGCATGCCCTTGACCATCACCTCGCCGATGCCAGGGGTGCGGAAAAGATGAAGCGGGAGGGGCAGCTTCACTTTCCCCGGCGGGCGATGGGCGAAGGTGTTGAGAATGCATAGGCTGCGCACCCGCTCCGGGTGGCGCGTGGCCCAGGCCAGCCCGATCGGCCCACCCCAATCCTGCACCACGGCAGTGGCATTTTGCAGATCGAGCGATTCCAGCAAGGCCTCGATGCGCGCTGCATGGCGCGGAATGCGATACAGCTCCGGCTCGTCCGGCTTATGCGAACGGCCAAAACCCAGACAATCGGGAACGATGGTGCGGTAGCCCGCCTCGGCCAGGCGGGGAATGAAATTTCGATAGAGATAACCCCAGGTGGGATTGCCGTGCATCATTACAACCGGTTTACCGCCGCGAGGGCCCTCGTCCACATAGTGCATGCGTCCGTCTTCGCTCTCGAACCACTTGGCCTCATAGGGCCAGGTCCCACCGAAGGTCCAATCCATAAAACCACCTCCTCCACTTGATTGCGCGTGCCGTATCAATGGATAAATAAAAAAAGGGTGTTACGCAATCGCATAACACCCTGATCTGGACAAGGAGGATCGTGCCGCCGGTCCCGGCATTGCGAACGCCGCAACAATTGTGTTGTCCACCCATGCGAGCCACTTCCTCAAGGCTCATTGACATTCGGACTGATTTCAGACCAAATTAAGTCTAATTATCCTGCGGGAGATGCGGCGATGAAACTTTCCGATCAGATCAAACCGATCAGCTACCTGAAGGCCCACGCGGCGGAGGTGCTGCGCCGTCTCGGGGAGGGGGGCGAGGCGATGGTGATTACCCAGAATGGCGAGGCCAAGGCGGTGCTCCAGGATATCAAGAGCTACGAGCAGACCCAGGAGACGCTGGCCCTGCTAAAAATCCTTGCGCTGGGAAACCGCCAGATCGAGGATGGGCGGGCCGAGCCCGCGGCGGCTGTCGTTGACCGGCTGCGTTCGCGGCTGGAGAAAGATTGTTGACATTCGAGGTGATCTTGACTGCGGATGCCGCCCGGGACCTCGCAGACATCGTAGACTTTATCGCCGCCCGGGATGCTCCTGATAAAGCGCAACATGTACTGGATCGGATCGAGCGGGCCTTCGCAGGCCTTGCGGAGAACCCGGAGCGTGGCGCCCATCCCCGCGAATTGCTGAGCCTGGGCATCCGGGAATACCGCGAGGTATTCTTCAAGCCCTACCGCATCCTGTACCAGGTAGCAGAGACGCGGGTGATGGTGATGCTGATCGCCGATGGCCGCCGGGATATGCAGACGCTCTTGCAGCGCAGGCTGTTGGCGCCCTGACCTTGACCAGGAGGATCGTGCCGCCGGCCCCGGCATTGCGAGGTTCTTATCCTTGCCGTGGCATCCCCTTGATTTTGCAAGATTGGCATTGCAGCGATCCTGGGGAATGGATCGTCAGAGCCAACCTTCATAGCGCTTACAGGTCTGCTTTTTGATGGGAAATGCAACACCCTTTCGGCAATAGCGAAGGTCATTCATCCATCCCAGGTGAAAACAATTCATGCAGATCCTGGGCGGAATCTTCGGCTTCTCTGGTTTGGGTGCGATCATTTCCTGCGTCTCCTGGAATCAATCCTAGCAATACCTATACCAGGATTGGCCGGCCTCCGCGAACACAGCCCCTAATCAGCCCATAACTAATTGTAGCATTTCACGTTTTGGATGACGCGGATTTTATTGAGATGGAGCAGGCGCGGCAACCGCGCTACGGCCCATTGTTTTTCTTTTAAGGAGCTGGTGGAGGCGGTGGGAAGGGTCCCTTTGCCGAATCGGGGAAATTGCTTGGACTAATTATCTGATATCAAATGACTATCCGGGACAGCAGCCATGGAGTTTATGGGGGCGGGCTCCCGTGCATGCATACACCTCATCCACAGCGATAGCACAGCAAATTGCTCAAGGAACGGATTGCTTCCATAATTTCCTCCTGGACCCTAATCCACGCCCCGTCCCCTGCCCGCAAGCACCGTATCGTACCGTGGCGAATGAGCCTGACAGGCGTTCAGCGAGCCGAAGCCGCCCGGCCTTTTTTATGGAAACTCCCGCCATTCTGGGGCCGGCTGCCATTGTGAGGGCCATTTTGAAAATTGCGCGGACGCTTGCGCCGTGGATGGAAGGGCTTTTCAGCGGCCCGGGCCGGATGCCGTGCAGAGGTTTCGCCACGGTATATTCCCTGGGGGGCTTCGTGCTCCGATGACAGGTGAGGCTTGGGGGCGGGCGCTTCCATCACACGAAGTTCGGTGACGTTAAGGCGCTCTATGCGATGCCCGGTTATACGTTCGATCCGGTTCA
>JAPUIH010000314.1 GCA_027297205.1 SAR324 cluster bacterium
CGTGCCATGTGTCATTTGGCGAACAAAGAACATGATCAGGCGCTTCAGGATGCCGAGCGCGGCGTGAGCCTCAACCCGGAAGGTGCGGACGTAAATACATACTTGGCGATGACCCAGTTTTATGCGGGAAATCACAAGCAGGCACTCGCGACCAGCCGCAAAGCGGTAGCGCTTGCGCCGACTCCGCAGCCTTTCCAGCTCATTTCGTTGGGGTTGCATTGCCTCTGGTCGGGGAACCTTAATGAGGCGTACGCCGCGTTCAAAAAGACCCTTGAGCGAACGCCTGACGCTCTCGACGCTCATGTCATCCTTGCGGCTGTCCATGCGGCACAGGGGCAGGAAAGGGAAGCCAAGGAGGAGGAGCAGGAAATCCTGCGCATCGAGCCCGATTTCAATTTGACCGAATGGGTGCCGCGCCTGTTTCCTTTCAAACACGAGGCAGATTTGGAGCGCATGGTGGAACTCCTCCGCAAGGCCGGGCTGCCGGAGTGAGGCGCACTTCCCACTCCCAACTGTCACACTCTACATCTCACAAACCCGTGCAAGGGGTGGATTAAGCGGCCAGCAGGAGCGCCAGGGCAATTGCAAGGATTACTGAGGTGGTGCTTCTCACGGGAATTGCTCCCTGGGAAACCTTCCGCCGCCAGCGCGGTGCGCGAAGACTGGTAAAAACGGCCGGGACGGAACTCTCAGACCCTGCTTTCGCGGGTATCCAGCGCTTTGCGCAGGCTGTCTCCCAACATATTGAAGGACAGCACGGTCAGAAACATGACGCTGGCGGGAATGAAGCTCACGTGCGGCGCCTCCCCCAGCAGTTCCCGTCCGTCGCTGATCATGCTGCCCCAACTGGGCGTCGGATGGGGCACACCCAGCCCCAGGAAGCTCAGTACCCCTTCCAACACGATCACGGTGGCCACAATGATGAAGCTGAATGCCAGCACCGGCAACAGTACGTTGGGCAGAATTTCGCGCCACAATATCCGCGCGTGGCTTGCCCCGAGCGCCCGCGCGGCGGTTACGAAGTCGCGCTGGGCGAAAGTGAGGGTGTTGGCCCGGGCCACCCGCACATAGGCCGGCACCAGCAGGATGCCCAGCGCCACCATCAGGTTGAGCAACCCGGAGCCGAAATAGGTCACTAGCAGCAGCAGCAGAATGATGCCCGGAAAAGCCAGGCTGACATCCGCGTACATCACCACCGCCAGTTCCCAGCGGCCCCGAAAATATCCGGCGGTGACGCCCAGGGTCGTGCCGATAAGCAGGGCGATCAGGGGGGCGAAGAACCCCACGGACAGGGAGATGCGCGCGCCGTGGATGACGCGGGCGAACATGTCCCTCCCCAGATCGTCGGTGCCAAACAGGTACTGCCCATTGGGCGCTCCGGCCTGGTACAGAAAATCCATCGCCAGCGGGTCATGAATGGGCAGCCAGGAGGCGCCCAGCGCCGCGACCAGCACCACCGCCAGCCAGATGGTGGGCAGCCAAAATGCCCAGCCCAGCCGTGAGCGCACCCGTGGTTTTCCGCGGGCCTGCTCTTCAACCATGTCCAAGGCCGGGCGGTGTTCCGCTGTGGGCAGGCTATGCGTGCTCATGGCGGATTCTCGGGTCAAGTACGGCGTACAGGGCGTCCACCAGGAAATTGACCAGTACGAAGCCAATCGCGGCGAACAGCACCACCCCCTGCACCATGATGTAGTCCCGCGAAAAGACGGAATCCACCAGTAGCCTGCCGATGCCCGGCAGGGCGAAGATTGTCTCCACCACCAGGGATCCGCTGATCAACGAGGCCACGTTGAGGCCGAACAGGGTAATCGCGGAAAACAGCGAGGGTTTGAGCGCGTGGGTGAACAGGATGCGCCGGTACGGCAGCCCCTTGGCGCGGGCCACCGTGATGAATTCTTCCTGCAGGGTGGCGATCATGTCGCTGCGCAGCAAGCGCATCAGGGCGCACCATTCGATCAGGGCCAGGGTAAGGGACGGCAGAATGAAAGTGCGCAGGTTTTTCCAGAGCCCCTCGGAAATCGGCTCGTAACCGGTGGCCGGTAGGGCCCCGAAGGTGACGGCGAATATGAAAATGAGGATGATGGCCATCATGAAGTTGGGGATGGACAGCATGCCGAAAGCCGCGCCCGACACAATCCGGTCCACGGGCCTGCCGGCCCGGTAGGCGCTCAGGACGCCCAAGGGCAGGGCCAGCAACACCGCAATGGCCTGGGTGATTAGCATCAACTCCAGGGTCACCGGCAGGCGCCCCAGGAGGGCCTCCATCACCGGCTCCTGGGTGATGAAGGAGTTTCCGAAATCCCCCGAAAGCACGTCCCCCATCCACCACAAGTAGCGCAGGAGCATGGGCTCATTCAGCCGCAGTTCCTCCTGAATAATGGCGATGGCTTCCGGGGTGGCCTCCTCCCCGAGGATGATATAGGCCACGTCCCCGGGGAGCAGATTGACAAAGAGAAAGGTAATCACCGTAACCAGGAACATTACGGGAATCAGGTGCATCAGCTTTTTCTGCAAAAACCTCAAGTTCCCTCTCCCCCGGCCGCCTTACCTGTCCAACCAGGCGTACTTGGTGATTATACGTCCGGCGCTGGTAAAGCCGACGCCTTTCACGTCCGGCAAGAGCATCATGTGGGGTTTGAAGCCGCCCCGGTAGAGGAGGGGCACGTCCTTGGTAAGCAGCTTGGCGATCTTGCAATAGATCGCCGCCCGCTTGTCACGATCGCCCTCCTTACGC
>JAPUIH010000315.1 GCA_027297205.1 SAR324 cluster bacterium
TATGCAATGTTCCTGATTAGCTTTGAGGAATAGAATTCAAGCACGAGCACCATTATCCGGAATCCGTCATCATCCACGACAAATCTGGCGCCTATGCGGTAGTTATTTTCGCCCTCCGCCGGTTCCAACTGATCCACCCGGCAGTAGACAATTTCGGATAAAATTTGAAACGATTCACTGTAGACGATGGATACTTCGCGGCCCCCGGAAAAAGGCGTGTGGGAAAAGAAGGAAATTCCTCCTGGCGAAATGTCCACCAGACGATGGTTATCGCCCTGAATGCGAACCGACAATTCCACTCCTTCGGGTATTATTAATCTTGGGTGCTTTCTTTTTTCGTCTGCCTGGGTTGAAAGCCGCAACGATTCGACAAGCTCATAATATAGGTTTTTCCAGTCTGGCTGCGCCATTGCGAACATGTCTAATGGAATGAATGCGGGATGGTGTGTGGAAATTTACCGGTGAGGTTAAGCCCCTTGCGATGAGACGCATGGTTCCGGTGATACAACGAAAAGGGCTCACAACCCGGAATAGAGGGAAACCGGGTAGTATTGGTAATACGCAACCAGTTACTATTTGTTCACTACCTGCTAATAAATTTCCTATTGCTGGCCAAGCTTTTTGCGCGCACCCTACCCGTGTATCCCCCTGGATTTCTGATCGAAAGTTAGGTTGAACTGCCAGTTGGTGGAAAATGCCGTATCGGACAGGAAGGATATACCGCCTGCCGGAATGCCGCTCAGTACGCCCGTCGGCTCCCCACATGCACCAGCATGGTTCTCTCGGGGGGGCGCACTTTATCCTGGGGTTCCTTCCATGGGAATCGGCAAAATCCGGCTGGATACCCAGCTGTTGCATCATTGCATGATAGCGGCCCTTCCAGCCGGGAGGCTGTGCAATAAATTCAGTGATGGGTTTCCTGCAAAATGTGGCTCTTTCCGGCCATGTGGCCGCGGAAGTGGATAAGCCCATGCCTCCGGCGGGGATAAAATACCTCAAACCGGCTCTCGCTCTCCCCGCTGTGACTGCCCGTTCATTCGTGTGGGTAGGCGCGGTATCATAGTTGTTGGTGGAACGGGCCGCAGGCCACGGGGGTTCAAGATTCTTCGGCTTGTGATATGGAGAAAACGGGAAGTTGCTAATTCAGCGTGAAAGGAGGTGCGAGGGGTGACTGCGCCGCTTGATGGCATCAAGGTGCTCGATTTAACCCGCTACCAGTCCGGCCCGGCATGTACGGTGTTGTTGGCGGACCTGGGGGCGGATGTGATTAAGGTGGAGGGGCCAGGCCGGGGAGACCCGGGCCGGAACGTATTTCCAGTGCCCGGCGAAGACATCAACCCCTACTTCCTGGCCATGAACCGCGGCAAACGCGGGATCACGGTGGATTATCATTCAGCGCGGGGGCGGGAGGTGCTGCACCGCCTGGGGGGCCACTGCGACGTTGTTGCCGAGAATTTCCGGCCCGGCGCGGCGGAAGCGCTGGGCCTGGGGTACGAGGATTTCAAGCGGCACAATCCCAAAATCGTCTATGCCTCCATTTCGGCATTTGGTGAGCGGGGCCCCATGGCGCGGCAGGCTGGATTCGACATTCACGGCCAGGCCGTGGGCGGACTGATGAGCACCACGGGAGGGGAGGGCGGCGCATTTCCCGTGGGAGCGGCCATCGGCGATCAAATGGCGGGCCTGACCATGGTCACTGGGATTCTCAGTGCTTTGCTGGTGCGCGAGCGTCAGGGGATTGGACAGCGCGTTGCCGTCTCCCTCTACAGCGCCCAGTTGGCCCTGCAAACCTGGGAGATCGGCTACCACGCCATGTCAGGCGGAACTCCCGCCAAGGCCGGGCACAGTCACCCCATCATCCATGCGGCGGGCGTAATCTGGGGAAGCTATCCCACCAGTGATGGGCACATCGCCCTCGGGGTGCTGGGAGAAACGCAGTGGGTGAATCTTCTGCGGGTGATCGGCATGCCCGAAGAGGCCAACAAGGGGAGCGGAATGATGCGGGATGCCTCGCATCTGGAGGATAAAATCCGCGAGCGCCTAAGCAAGCAGAGCACCGCCCATTGGCTAAAGACCCTGCAGGCGGAGGACATCCACGTGGGCCGGGTTAACAGCTACGCGGATATTCTCGAGGATCCTCAGGCCTGGGAAAACGATTACCTGGTGCGGGTGCGCCATCCCAATGGACGCAGCTACAATCTGGTGGGCTGCCCAATTCAATACTCGCAGACTCCGCCCGATATCGGCAATGCCGCTCCGGAATTGGGAGAGCATACCGGGGAAGTATTGGGCGAATTTGGATATGACGAGAAGGAAGTGGAGGCTCTGCGAAAGGCAGGCGTTATCTGAACAACCGGGAAAGCGGCGTGCGGGAGCCGCGGGGAACAATGGCGCAAGCGGCGGAATGACGGCGCGGCCTAATGCATCTTGCGCCAGGGGAGGCGTCTCTTGCATGCGGGACCACTATAGTGCGGCGCGTTACTCGGATTGACGGTTTGCGGAGAATGGCGCCGCGGCGTTGCTTCCTTCGGACA
>JAPUIH010000316.1 GCA_027297205.1 SAR324 cluster bacterium
AGTTCCTTGCGGGTGCGGCTGGAGAAATCGGCGTAATCCTCGAACACTTCCTCCCGCAGCTCCAGGTGGACGTCCTGCAATCCCAGGGCATCGCCGCTGGCCCGGAGCTGGTTATCCAGCAACCTGCGGGCGTGGGCCAGCCCTTCCCGTAAGCTGGCGAAGCCCTGCTTGCCCTGGTGATCGAACACTTCCACCCCTCCCCGCTTGACCGGCTCCACGGTGACGCTCTCGCGCAGCACGAAGCGGGAGGTAATCGCCCCCACCGCGTTGGCCACGTCGCCGTGATTGGGCTTGAGCAGGCGCTCCCGCAGGGGGCCGGGGGCCTGCCCGAAGAGCATGGGCGCCGCCGCGCCCACCAGCACCAGGGGCAGGCCGGGCTCCAGGGCCAGGGCCGCCGCCAAGTGATCGGGGGAGGCGAGCAACATCTCCACCAGCCGCACCACCAGGGGGTCGTCCGCGGCCGGGGGCGGGTCGAAATTTCCCAGCAGCATCAGCAGCAGGGCGGTGGTCTGGCGGCGCAGGGTTTCGGCGAGGGCGGCGCTGAACCCGGACTTGTCCATATCCAGCATGCGCGCGTAGAGGGTCAGGGCCTGCTGCGCCGCCTCCCGTGAAAATTCAGGGATGCGCCCCTTGGCGCAGAACAGGTCCGTGGGCGTGAGGGCGATGCGCAGCAGCACCCGCCGCCGGATCAACTCCTCCACCTGCCCGCCGAGTTGCGGAATGTCCGTCAGTTGCGAGAGTTCGCGCAGGGTGCGCGGTGCGCCCCGCAGCGCCTCGGTCATTGCCGCCTGGGCGGCGCCCGGCCGCTCGGACGCTCCGTGGTTTTCCCAGGCCGGATCCAGCGCCACCTGCTCCAGCAGTTCCGGATCGCCGAAATGCCATTGGCCCGCCAGGGCCGCCTCCAGCCGATCCATGGAAAAGTCCGCATAGTGCTCCGCCGCGCGGCAGATGGGCAGGGCACGCCGGTTCTCGAAGGTAAAGCGGTGCCGCCCTCCCAACCGGAAACGGCTGTCACCTCCCAGGCCGAAGGTGGCGATGTCCAGGCCGTCCACGGCGATGGGCTGCTGGTTGATGAGCATGCCGCCCCGCTTCAGCAGGCCCCGCCCAGCGATGACCCGGCCAATATCCGTGGTGGTGCCTCCAACGTCGATCACCACCGCCTCGGCCCGCCGGGAAAGAAAAACCCCGCCGTTGAGGGAAGCGGCCGGCCCGGAAAACAGGGTCTGCACGGGACGGCTCAGGGCCTCGCCTTCCTCCATCAGGGAGCCGTCCCCCTTGACGATAAACAGGGGGCAGGCGATGCCCAGATCGGCCAGGTTGGCCTTGACCGCCCCCAGCCATTCCATGATCACCGGCAGCAACCCGGCATTGAGCGCCGCGGCCCGTCCACGCTGCAGGAAGTTGAGCTGGTGGGTCAGTTCGCTGCCCAGCACCACCGGCTTGCCGAAGCCGCGCTTCAGGATGGCGGCGATTTCCTGCTCGTGGGCCGGGCTGCGCGTGGAGGCATAGCCCGAGACGGCGAAGCTTTCCACCAGGTCCGCCAGGGGCGTCACCTTTTCCAGCAGCTCGCGCTCGGACACGGGAAACACCTCCATCAAATCGAAGGAAATCCAGCTCTTCAACAATACCAGGCGCGGATGCAGGTTCCGCGGGATGGATATGTCGCCGGGCTCCATGATCAGGCAGGTGGGATGCACTCTGTTTTCCGCCACCGTGTTGGTGGCCAAGGTGGTGGACAGGCACACCCGGGCCAGGCTTGCGATCTCCGCCTTTTTCAGCTCGATGGCCGCGAAGGCCCGGGCGATGCAAACCGTATAATTCCCATGGGTGGTGGGGGTTTTTGCCTTGCGCAGGATGGCCTGCCGTGCCAAATCGAAGAGCACAATATCGGTGAAGGTGCCCCCCGTGTCCAGGCCGATGCCAAGACTATTTTGCGACCTTGCCATTGTCCGCGCTTGCGCTCCCTATGCCCGTCATGGGTGGCCTGGGCCGGCCCCACCTTGCCGCGGGGGCGCCCGGCCATCCAAACCGGGCATTATACACAGCCCCTTGGCGAAAGGGACCGTTTAGTTTTCCAGCGGAATAGGAATGAAACCGCAGGCAGGCTGGACAAAAAAACGGCAATAGGCCATTGTACTCGCATCAGGCCCATGCTATTTGCAGATTCAGCCTTCCAGGCAGGTTCGGAAGCGGTTTGCCTGGCCGGGCGCATATTGAATTTCGAGTCCGTTCAACAGGAAGACAAGAAGAAAGGGGTGCCGATGTCGATCAAGTCTCTCATGCATGTGTTTCCCGCGGAAGTGCGCGAAATGCGCCGCAACGAGTACAGCGATTCGCTGGCAAACATGTTCGTTGAAGCCGCCAGGGTGGACCCGAATTTCTGTACCTATCAGCGTTGGGAATCGACCGACTATACCGGCCCTTTCTCCGAACTGAAGAGCGGCTTTCTCGTTTATATCAACTAGGCACGGCCCTCCCCTGGGCCCAGGGACCCGCACATGCCGCGGCCCGTGCAGCGGCGGAACGGCCCACATACGCTGCCGCAATCCGGCACGGACGATCCCTGCGCCGTGGCGTGCAGACCTCCAATTCATAAACATCCGATGGATTCAGACGGCACCAGTCTGGACATCCAGCCCGGCAATGCGGCGCTGGCCGCGTTGGAGCGGCGCTGCTTCGACGATCCCTGGACGGCTGAGGATTATGCGCGCCTGCGCGGCAATCCCGGCGCGGTGGCGTGGATCCTGCGGGATGGGGCGCGGCTCGCCCTGGGCTTCGTCTGCATGCAGCAGGCCGGCGGCGAACTGGAAATATACCGGATTGCCGTGGCGCCGGAGCAGCGCCGCAAGGGCCGCGCACGGCGCCTGCTGGGCGAGGTGATCATGCACGCGGCGCGGGAGGGGCTGCGTCAGGTGTTTTTGGAGGTGCGCGCGGGCAACGCCGCGGCGCGGGGCCTTTATACCGCGATGGGATTCGAGCAGGCGGCCTTGCGCAAGGGCTACTTCAAACACCCGCCCGAGGATGCCCTGGTCTATCGCTGCATCCCCGCGGGCAAGAAGGACTGAAACACGGAGGCGCGCCCTTACTCCTCGACCTCTTCTTCCTGCGGAGCCACCCGGTCCAGCAGGGAACCGGCGATCACGCCCCAGATCAAGGCGAACAGGATCACCACCACCGGCATCATGGTGCCGAGCTTCCACCCGAAGTAGCCATGCCCGTCCTTGAAGGGCAGGAAGATCAGCAGGCTCGCCAGAGCGGGAAATACACCCACGATCAGCCCCCGCTTCCAGTGTGGCAGGCCACGCAGTACGGGAATCAGAAACAGCAGGCCCCAGATGGCCCCCCAGACAAAGCGCTGGTAATACCAAACCAGATTGAACTCGAAGGCCAGCGGCAGTTGCAAGAGCTTGAAGAAGCCGAGCAGGCTCGCGATCAGAATGATCGTGGTTTGCAACAGGCCGCCGAGAGCGCCCGCCGCGATGGCATGATAGAAACTTGAAATACGGTTTTGCATCCTCCACCCTCCCAAATGGTATGCGTCCTCCAATACACGTCAGGATGGACCCCAGGTTGCAGACTTTGTTCTCTCTACACGCTTTTCGTGGCCGATGCATCCGCAAAAAAGGAAGCGGGCCGCGCAGGCGGCGCGGCGCGGCCAGGCGCCACCGTAAGGCCTCCGCCAGTGGCTGTCCCGTTAAATTGACAGCTTCCCCCGCCCGATTGTAATCTGCTAGCCTTTCCCGGTCAGCAACCGCATGAGCCAATCAGCCGGCACCCGCCTGTGCGCGGGCAAATTGCAATGGGAGGCGAAATGGCAGGATTGTATTACGAAGAGTTCGAGGTGGGACAGGTCTTCGAGCACCCGCTGGGGCGCACGATCACGGAAATGGACAATACGCTCTTTTGCGCGCTCACCATGAATCCCCAGCCCCTGCATCTCGATGCCACCTTTGCGGAGAAATCCGAATTCGGGCAGCGCATCGTGAACAGCCTGTTCACCCTGGGGCTATTGATCGGGATGACCGTGGGCGACACCACCCTGGGCACCACCATCGGCAATCTGGGCATGACCGAGGTGCGCTTTCCCAAACCGGTGTTTCATGGCGACACGCTCCGTGCCCGCACGACCATTCTCGCCAAGCGGGAAAGCAAGTCCCGCCCCAACCAGGGCATTGTGGAATTCGAGCATGTGGGAATCAACCAGCGGGGCGAAGAAGTGGCCTACTGCAAGCGCACCGGGCTGATGAAAATGAAAGGCTGAGCCATGCGCTCCCAACTCTTTGTCCCCGCGGACAGCGAAAAGATGCTGGCCAAGGCCACGCAGTCCGGCGCGGACTGCCTGATCCTGGACCTGGAGGATTCCCTCACCGCCGATCGCAAGCCGCAGGGGCGCAAAACCGCGCTGGCCTTCATGAAGGAGCGCTGCCCGCCCGGCCAGAAAATCTACGTGCGCATCAACCCCCTCGGCAGCGGCATGGCCCTGCAGGACCTGGCGGAGGTGATGGCCGGCGCGCCGGACGGAATCATGCTTCCCAAATGCCGATCCGGGGCCGACGTGCGGGAGCTGGACCATTACCTGTCCGCCCTGGAGGCCCGCGAGGGACTGCCGCAGGGCCAGACCAAAATCCTGCCCATCGTGACCGAAGTGGCCGAGGGCCTTTTCACCATGAGCAGCTACCAGGACTGCGGCCCGCGCCTGATGGGCATGATGTGGGGCGCGGAAGACCTGTCCGCCGATCTGGGCGCCAGCATCAAGCGCCTCCCGGACGGCGCCTATGACGATCCCTACCGCTTGGCCCGCACGGTGACCCTGCTCGGCGCAAAAGCCGCCGGGGTGATCCCCTTCGATACGGTATTCATCGACTTTAAGGACCTCGCGGGCCTGGAGACGGAATGCCTGGCCGCCCGTCAGGCCGGGTTTCTGGCCAAGCCCGCCATTCATCCCGCCCAGGTGGAGACCATCAACCGCGCCTTCTCCGTTGCCCTGGACGAGGTGGAGTGGGCCCGCAAGGTGGTGCGGGCCTTCGCCGACAATCCCTCCTCCGGCGTGGTCGGGTTGGACGGCGTGATGCTGGACCGGCCCCACCTGCGGCAGGCGGAAACCCTGCTGGCCCGCGCCGAAGAACAGTCCCGCCAGCCCGAATAATTCACGAAAGAATAACTGGGGAAGCGACGCGGGACTCGCGGCGTTGCGGTCCCTCCAGAAGGCGCCCGCCGCCCCTATTCCCCTGTTGACCCCTCCCGCCCAAAGAACCCTGCCCTTACCGAAATCGAATAAATCGCGGAGGAGAAAGTTCCGCCCTCCCTCCAGCATTTTTTTCTGGTTTTTTTACTGTTCTATGATACTGTGACAGTCACATTTTATGGCGGCTGATTATCTCTTGATAATTGCTCAACAACCCATGCCCTGCCCCGGGGCGTCTGCTGAAGGATGGAATCATGGAACAGGCGGTGCAATTACCGGTCAATGGATTGCCGGCTTACGGTCTGGAGGATTATGTGGCGGATTTACGCGCCATCAAGGCGGAAACGGACGATCCGCCGCGGGTAATCGAGCGGGTGCGGCCCCTGGCTCAGCTGATGGCGGAGCACAAGGCGTCGTGGCTCAAGCCGGAGCATTATCACTGCGACGAGCAGCAAGGGGTGGGCCTGACCCTGCTGCACGAGGAGCCCGGCCACACCCTGGCGGTGTTCGTGGTGGCCTGGCTGCCCGGCCGGGGCGTGCCGCCTCACAACCATGGCTCCTGGGCCGTGGTGGCGGGCATCGACGGGCCGGAAACCAACACTTTCTGGAAACGGGTGGACGACGGCTCGCGGACGGGCCACGCCAAGCTGGTCAAGGCGGGGGAAAAGGTCTTCCACGAGGGCGAGGTGCTGAGCATGCTGCCCGGCGCCATCCACAGCATCACCAACCGTACGCAGCAAATCACCGTCTCGCTCCATACTTACGGCATGCATCTCAATTTTGCGGAGCGCTCCCAGTTCGACCTGGAGCGGGACGAGGAGAAACCCTTCATTCTGGATATTCAGTAATCCCCTCCCCCGCCGGAGCATCCGCTCCGCGGGGTCTGCCCCTTACCGGGCTTTCATTGACGAGGGGGCCGGAGCCACGCCCCCTCTCATTTTTTGTTCCCCATATCGGATCGTACCGGACGCCCGCAAGGATATTGCGGCGGTCCCTTTGCCCGGCAGTATCCAGGAAGATTCTTCGCTGCGCCCTTCGACTCCGCTCAGGACGAGCTCAGAAAGACAATTCTGCCGGGCGCCCATTGTATAGACGGGCATCCCTCCGGCCTCCCCTTCCTACTCTCCCGTTGAATTGCTACGCTGCGGCCATTGATCTGCAGGAGCCTTCACTATTCAGCGCGGAGGGGAAGCGCCATGAGCGAGTTCGACAAGATTGAAAGTCACTGGACCAGGGGCAATGTGGGGGAGGCCATCCTGGCGGCCCTGGCCGGGGCGGGCAGGGACCTGGACAACCTCAGGCCCGAGCACCTGGCGGCCGTGGACGAATTCCACATCCGCGGCCGTGAGGCCACCCTGGAGCTGGCACCCCTGCTGGAGCTAGACGCCTCCAAGACCGTGCTGGACGTGGGCAGCGGCGTGGGCGGGCCCTCGCGGCTGCTGGCCGCGGACTTTGGCTGCAAGGTGACCGGGCTGGACCTGACCGAGGAGTACTGCCAGGTGGCCACCATGCTGGCGGAACGCACCGGGCTGGGCGGTCTGGTGGAGTACCGCCAGGGCAACGCCCTGCATATGCCTTTT
>JAPUIH010000317.1 GCA_027297205.1 SAR324 cluster bacterium
TCCACCGCCTTGCACATATCGTAGAAGGTCAGGGCCGCCACGGACACGGCCACCAGCGCCTCCATTTCCACGCCGGTCCTGGCCTCGGTCTTGGCCACCGCCGTGATTCGCACCTGCGCGGCCTGCTCGTCCAGTTCCAGCTCGATTTCCACCACGTTCAAAGGGAGGGGATGGCACATGGGGATCATGCTGCCGGTGCTCTTGGCGGCCAGGATGCCCGCGGTTTTGGCGACGGTGAAGGCGTCCCCTTTCTCCAGGCTGCCCGCCTTGAGCACCTCGGCCAATGCAGGGCTGATTTTCACCATGCCCCGGGCACGGGCCACGCGTTCGGTGACCGATTTGCCGCCCACATCCACCATGCGGGCCTTGCCTGTATTGGAATCGAAATGGGAGAGCGGATTGGGCATGACCGCTTTAGCCGGTACTTAGCGCGAGCGGCCCCACGGCGGATTCCAGCTCTTCAACACCTTGCTCGTCCCAGGTATCGTCGTCCACCATTTTGCCCACCAGCTTGTCAATCACATCCTGCACGGACTGTATCTTGGTGACGCGGTAGCCGTTGGAGCCGGAGAAGAACAGGCCGGAATCGTAGACTCCGCCCTGGGCATCGCCCAGGGCGTCGGCGATGCAGTAGCCGACCTTGTTGGATTCCTGGCCATGATTGCAAGGTTCAATGCAGTTGGAGATGCAGGGAATCTTGGGCCGCACCCCGGACAGCACCCGCTGGACGAGAGGCGTGATCACCACGGCCCGCGCGGGATAACCAACCGGCGATTTGATGAGCTTGATGTCCTCTTTCTTGGAATCGATGATCACCTTTTTGAACATGTCCGAGGCATCGCACTCGTGGGTGCCGATGAATCGGGTGGCCATCTGCACGGCTGCCGCCCCCATGTCCATATATCGGTCGATGTCCTTGCGGTCCCAGATGCCCCCCGCCACGATGAGCGGGATGTTGCCCCAGGATTTGCAGGCCTCGAGCACCTCCGGGGTCAGCGCCTCCAACTGATAGGCCGGGTCGAAGCACTGCTCGTAGGTAAAGCCCTGGTGTCCGCCGGATTTGGGGCCTTCCAGCACGATCGCATCTGGCAGGCGGCCGTGGCGCTTCCAGCGCTTGCACATCAGGTTCACCACCCGCGCCGAGGAAACGATGGGGATCAGCGCCACATCGGCCTTGCCCACATACTCCGGCAGGCGCAGGGGCAGGCCCGCGCCGCTGATGATGTACTGCGTCCCGGCTTCCACCGAGTCGCGCACCTGGCGTTCGTAATCGGTGAGCGCACAGAGTATGTTGGTGCCCACCGCGCCGTTGCCCCCGGAGATTTCCTTGGCCCGCCGGATAATTTCCTTCAGGTTGTCGCTGTTGTGAAAATTATGCGGCTTGAGAGGCCGGCCATTAATCATGCGGATATTCTTGGTGTTCCAATAGCCGGTGCCCACCGTGGACACGGTGCCCATGCAACCGGCCTTGGCCACCGCGCCGGCCAGCTTGTCCCAGGATATACCCACGCCCATTCCCCCCTGGACGATCGGGTACTTGATCGTAATATTGCGAATTTTCAGCTCTGGTAGTTCCTGGCTCATACTACTTGCCCGTTCTCACGATTTGCCTGTGGACACAGCCACGGCGGATGCCCGTTATCACTCGTGCCCGCCACGAAGCCTTGCTCAACTGATCCAAAAATGCGGCTCCGCCTTGCACACAAATTCTAAAGCAATCAATGCAAAAACTGTGAATCCGGGTACTATTCCAGCCCGGTGCGAGGGAGAGTAATTGGGCGTAATTACAATATATCAGGCTCCCCTTTACCTGCTCCTGAGTATATTTAGACGCTTTCTAAGCCTGACGGTTTCGGCGTTTTTTGTCAATCGCGCATTGGCCGCATAGCCCTGGGGTGCGCCTCCCGCCCCTCAACTCCCCGGCGGTGCGCAGGGCGGGCATGACCGCGCATACGGTAAGGCGCCAAAATACGCGGTTTGGCCCTAATTCGCTTTGGGCGGCCCAGGGCGCCTGAATCGGTGTCCCGCGCCCCCTTTTTGGCTCATCCAACCCCCGCGTCCTCCATGAGTGTCATTACAAAATCCGGCTATTTTCCCTTGAATACCGCGGGGCGCTTTTCCACGAAAGCGCGGATGCCCTCCCCGGCGTCCTCGCTGTTCCAGCAATGGGTCTGGGCGTAGGTCTCGAACTCCAGGGCCGCAGGCAGATCACATTCCATGTTGCGGTAGATGCCGCGCTTGGCCAGGCCGATGGCGATGGGCGGGCCGGCGGCAAAGCTCCCCGCCCACTCCGCGCAGGCCTCTTCCAGTTGATCGTGGGGCACCAGCTTGTTGATCAGGCCCAGTTGCAGCGCCTGCTCGGCGTTGATCATGTCCCCGCTGAAGATCAGTTCGCAGGCCTTGGCCGTACCCACCAGGCGCGGCAGGAAAAAGGTGCCACCCCAGTCCGGATGCAGGCCGCGCTTCACGAAGGCTTGCGTGAACAGGGCCTTGTCCGAGGCGATGCGCATGTCGCAGGCCAGGGCCAGGTTCATGCCCGCCCCGGCCGCCACCCCGTTCACCGAGGCGATGACGGGCTTGGGCAGTCGGCGCATCAGTGCGATGATATGGTCCCGCACGGGCGGCAGCTCCCCGCCGCCTCCGCCCCCATTGCCCTCGCGGCGCTCGCTCATCTCCTTCACGTCCCCGCCGGAGCAGAAAGCCCGCCCCGCGCCGGTAATCACCACCACCCGCACCTCCTTATCGCCCTCCGCCTTCTGCAGGGCCGCGTACAGCTCCTGGCGCATATTTCCCCCCAGGGCATTGAGCCGGTCGGGGCGGTTCAGGGTCAGCTTGAGCAC
>JAPUIH010000318.1 GCA_027297205.1 SAR324 cluster bacterium
CCGTCCTGGGAGCAGGCCCTGGGCGCCAAAGTGGTGGAGCAACTCAACGCGGGCGCGGACTTCTGCGATGCGCCCGCGGGGGCCGCGACGCTGCAACGGCTCACCGCGCGCCTGACCGGGACTTTACAATTGCCCTATCCGATTGTTGTGCGGGTGAGCAGCCGCGAGGGACTGAACGCCTTCGCCGCGCCGGGGGGCCAGATCGTCATTTTGCGGGAGTTGCTGGAAAGCGTGGAGTCTCCGGAGGAGTTGGCCGGGGTGCTCGCCCACGAGATCGCCCATGCCGCCGAGCGCCATCCCTTGCAGGGTCTGCTGCGGGCCGCGGGGCTGCAGGTGCTCTTCGGAGCATTAACGGGAGACGTAACCGCGCTGGACACGGCCGCGGGCCAGTTCGGGCAAATGCTGGTGCTGCTCTCCTTTAACCGCGCCGACGAGCTGGAGGCCGACCGGATCGGCACCGGCCTGCTCAACGCAGCACGCATTCGCGGGGACGGCTTGCTCACGTTTCTCCGGCGCATCGGCGGCGAAAGCCAGGCCGGTGCCGGGCTGCCCAACCTGTTGTCCACCCACCCGCTCTATGAAGAACGGATCAGGCAAATCAAGGCCCTGGCCCTGACCGAGGGAGCGGCCATGAGCGCGCGGGACTGGCGCGCGCTACGGGATATTTGTCCCTGACATGCAGCCGGTTGGGAGCTCTCAGCGCCCGCGCCGCGGGGATGCCGTTTCGCCCTTGCCGCCGGCCCGCCCCCCGGTATTGTGTTTCGTTCTTCGGCGTCCGCCTTGTTTCCACGGCGCATCTCCCGCCAACCGTCCTAGAGCCACCCCCACCGCGACGGAGACATTGAGAGAGTCCATTCGCCCGGCCCCGGCGATGGCGTGCACCGCGTCGCAGGCTTGCCGCACCGCGGGGCTGAGGCCGTGGCGCTCATGACCGGCCACCAGCGCCCAGCTTCCGCCCAGCTCCCCGCCAGCGGGCAGGGGCGGAGCGCCGGTTTCCAGCCCGATCACGGGGCGGCCGCTCCGCCGCAATATTTCCAGGGCCGGGACGAGGCCGGACGCCGCGAATAGCGGCACGTACTCCGCGCCCCCTTCCGCCACGCGCAGGGCCGCGCTGTTCACTTTGCCGCCGGGCTCGCTGCCTCCCGCCAGCAGCGCATCCACTCCGAAGAAGGCGCAACTGCGCAGGATCGCGCCCAGGTTGTGCGGGTTCTCCACGCCGTCCAAGGCCAGCCAGCGGCGATGGGCCGCGCCCTCCGCCTCGCCGAGGGGCCTGTAGCGGAGGGGCTTGGTGGCCAGCACCAGCCCCTCGTGATGGGTGGATTTGGTCACCCGGCGCAGGCCCTCCTCGTCCAGTTCCCGGTAGACAATGCGCTGGGACGCCGCCCAGCGCAGCATCCCTGCAAGCAGCGGCGCCTGCTCCCTGCCATGATAGATGCGCAGGATGTCATGAGGACGGCACTCGTAAGCCGCCAGACAGGCTTTTCGTCCGTAGAGGGTCTGCGTATCCTGGCTGCTCATTTGGGCCTGCCTTTGCGCTGGGCGGCGCGGGCGCGCCCGGACTGAGGGGTCTCCACGGTGCCCAGGGCGGTCACTTCACGGCGGTCGTGATAAAGCTGACGCAGTTGAAACTTCACCCCGCGCTGGGCGGCCAGAAAGGCCTCGATGGGCTGTAGCGCCACCAGGGGGTCGCGCTGGGGAAGTTTTATGTTGACGACGAAGCGCCGGGCCCGCCCCTGGGGCAGCCAGCCCCGCAGCAGCCCCAGGCACTGCCCCGGAGAGATCAGCATATCGCTGACCAGCCAGTCCACAGGCGTCCAGCCGGAGGGAGGCTGGAAGGTCAGACCATTGGCCCGCAGGTGGGTCAGTGTTCCTGCCAGGTTGTCCAGGTTCAGCTTAATGGGCCCGTTGTCCACCGCCAGCACCCGGCAGCCACGCTTCAGGAATGCATAGCTCCACCCCCCCGGCGCGGCCCCCAGGTCTATCACCTTCTCCCGCGCGCGGGGCGGCACCGCAAGCAGTTCCAGGGCCTCCTCGATTTTCAGGTAGGAACGGGAAGGGGCCAGCGGGTCGGGGGGCATGCGCCCCACTCCGCCCGGGTGGGGGCTGCTCAGGCTCGCCGCCGCGGTCAGGCAGGCCCACGCCCCGCCCGGCACCGCGCACAGTTGCAGCACCTGGGACGCGCGCGCATCCTCTGCAAAGAGACCGGCTGAGGCTTTGCGCAGGGCCGCCCCCAGGCGCACCGCCCAGGGAGCCAGGGAATTGGGAGCGTTGGGATCCGCGGCAAAGGCGTGCAGCGCCCAGGGCGCCTCGCGCAGCAGGGCTGGCGCGGAGAGCCCGGCCAGGATGGTGCCGGCCAGCCGGGGCAGTGGCTCCAGCGGATAGAACGCCGCGCCGGGCAGGCGTTGCCGCTCGAAAATCAGCGGCGTGCCCAGGCTGCTTCCCGCGCCCTGGGGCAAGGGAGCCTGTAACAGCACCAGCCCTTTCCCGCATTCGCTGCGTGCCGTGCCGCCTGGAATGCGCAGGGCCAGCTCCTTGCGCAGGACGGCTTCAAAGCCCGGCTTGCAGAGCAGCACCCATCCGCCGGCCGCCGTGGCGGCAGTGGCGTTTTTATTCTTCAAACTATCTCCAGATTGCGGACAACCTTGCTCCACGCTTTATTGTTTAAATTATTGAGGCTTGAATTGCGCAACGGTGGGAAGGGTTGCCCCATGACGAAAACGATCAGAACCTCGGTTACGGATCGGCGTGAGTTGCGCTATTTCTGGGCGCAATACTTCGGGGAGACGCCCCTCTGCGCCCATCCGCAATGTGGCGCGGTGGCCTGTGAGGTCGACGCGTACTTTCCCTACATCGACGATTTCAACCGTTGCGCAAGCCACCTTCCCGAATCCATGGGTTTTGGGCCATGGGCCGCTCCCGCCTGCGGCAAGCTGGCGAAGAACCTCCCGGCCAGAACGTCCTTGCGGCCCAGCAGCTGGCGCGCCCCACGCTAAGGGCCGTGGCCAAAACCTGGAATTCTCCCCTGGGGGTGCGCAAGCACCCTCAGCCCCCCTTGGTCGGGCCGTCAGAACCTGGCCACCGTCTGCGAGACCATGCGCTCCGTATGCGCGTCCACGGGTCCAACCAGCACCAGATGCAACCGGCTCGCAGTGAACACTTGCCGGGCCAGGCCGTGCAGCTCTTCCAGGGAAACCGCTTCCAGAAGCCTGAGCTCCTCTTCCACCAGGCGCGGCGTGGAGTAAAGCAGCGGCCACACATGGCGCACAATCTGGGCTTCCAGGGAGTCGCGCCCGAACTCCAGGTCAAAGCGGTGACGCCGCCGGGCGCCCGCCAGTTCCTCGGGCCGAGGGCCCTCATCCCGGAATTTCGCCAGGCAGTCCAGCAAGGCCGTTAGCATGTCTTGCAGCTTCGCGGCCTTGACCGTGGTGACAATGTCGAGCTGCCCTGCATCCTGGTAGGCGGTGTAATCGGCCCCCACATGATAGGCCAGCGCGAGGTCTTCGCGCAGGGTCTGCTGCAGGCGGCTGGTGGGGCCGTCGTCCAGAATGCGGGGCAGCAGGCTCAGGGCAAATTCGTCCGGATCGTTGTATCCGGCGGCGGAAAAACTGAGTTGCAGGTGGAACTGGTTGTCCGCGTCCGGCACCAGCTTGATCAGTGGGCCCGGCGAGGGCTCGGGCGCCGTGGTAATCATGGCCGGCTCGGTATTATTCGTGGCTTGCGCCATGCCGTTTTCCATATCGCCGAAGCAGGCCCGCGCCAGCGCGAAACCCTGGGCGGGGTCGAGATTTCCAGCCAGGCCCAGCACCAGGTTGCCCGGCGTGTAGTGCGCTTTGTGGTGGGCGCGCAACTGTGCCGCGTCAAGGTTGGCCACGGAGCCGTGGGTGCCGATCACATGCTGCCCCAGGCCCTGCCCCGGCCAGAGCAGTTGCGCGGAAAGCGCCCCCAGGTTCACCAGCTCACCCTGGCCGTTGTAGTCGTAGAGAATCTCATCGAGCACGATTTCGCGCTCCCGCTCGATCTGAGCAAAGGTGGGACGCCGCACCATCTCCGCCAGGGTGGAGAGACCCTGCTGCAATCTCTCGGGATGGGCGGTGAAGGAAAACTCGGTGGCCTCCACGCCGGTGGCCGCATCGGGAATGCTCCCGGCCTCCTCGAAAGCCAGGTTGAGCAGCCGGGCGTCCGGATAGGCCTCGCAACCGCGGAAGACGATGTGCTCCAATAAATGAGACACCCCGCTCTGTTCCGGCGCCTCGAAGCGCGAACCATTGCGCACCAGCAGCGCGGCCAGCACCTGGTGCCGCCCCGGCATCTCAATGATGGCGGTGGTAAAGCCGTTGGGCAGGCGTTCGGCGAGACAGGGGGACATCAAGACCGTGAGACATCCCAAGGCCGGCCCCGCGGGGGGAGCGGCCTAGGGGTCATAAAAGCGGGTGGAAGCGAAGACGCGGCAGCAGCCTACTTTCCGCTAAAGGGCGCCAACAGCTCCTTCATGAGATGCATGGTGCTTTCCGAAGGCGGCACCATGGGCAACCGGAAGTTCGCGTCCATCAGGCCCAGCAGGGAAGCCGCGCCCTTGACAGGCTGCGGATTGGGTTCGGTGAACAGGCCGTCGAACAAGGGCAGCAGATCTTTCAGCAACCTGCGGCCTTCCACGAAATCCCTGGCTTGCAGGGCGTCCATGTATTTCCGCATGGGGCCGGGCACCACGTTGGACGCCACGGAAATCACGCCCGTGCCGCCCACGCCGACCAGGGCCAGGGTCATCCAATCGTCACCGGAGAACACCTTCAGGGAATCGCCGGTCAACTGGCATAGCTGCTGAATCTGCTTGATGTCGCCGGAAGATTCCTTCACGCCGAAGATGATATCCTCTTCGGTCATTCTGGCCAGGGTTTCGGGCAGTACATTGCTGCCGGTGCGGCCGGGAATGTTGTAGAGCACGATGTCCAGGCCGGTCTCAATGCGAATGGCCTTGAAGTGCTGGTAGATGCCTTCCTGATTCGGCTTGTTGTAGTAGGGGCTGACCGACAGGATTTGCTTCACCCCGATATCCTTGAGGTGATTGCCCAGCTTGATCAGGGAGGCGGTGTTGTTGCCGCCGCAGCCGGCCAGCACGGGCACCTGGCCGTTGGCCACCCTGAGGGTGGTCTTGATTACTTCGATCTGTTCT
>JAPUIH010000319.1 GCA_027297205.1 SAR324 cluster bacterium
GGCCGGGAATCAACTGGACGGCATCAGCAGCTTGCTGGAAGACCTCCATATTCGATCCGTACAGATTGTGGACAGCAAAGGAAATATCAAGAAAAGTCCAGGCGCCCAGATTCCCGCGGGAGGGGAAAAATTCCTGAAGGCACTGATGCCGAAGCTGCTTGCCGAGTGGCGCGGGGCCGCGGGCCCTCCGCAGGAGGTGTACTTCAGTAATGTGGCGCCGGGCAGCGGGGGCAAGCCGAGCATATTTCTCATCAAAAACCTTCCCGGAAAACTCTTTGCCGTGGGTGAGTTGGGCACCGACTATATTCTCGAAATGCAGCGAAACATTGCCTTTGGAAAGCGCGGCCACGCGGCCATCGTGGACCGCACAGGCCGCGTGCTGGCCCACCCCAATGCAAAATGGCGCTCGTCCAGCAAGGACATCTCCCACGTAAAACCCGTGCGGCGCATGATGGCCGGCGAAACCGGCGTGACCCAGTTTTACTCGCCGGCTGTCAAGGCGGACATGATCGCCGGCTATACCCACCTGCCGCGGGTGGGCTGGGGGGTGATGATTCCCCAGCCTATGGAGGAACTGGAGGCGCGGGCGGCGGACGTCCGATTGGCGGCGCTCGCGGTGGCCCTGCTGGGAATCGTCTTCGCGGGCCTGATCAGCTGGTGGTTGGCGCGTTATCTCGTGCGGCCGATCCGCGCGGTGATGGATTCCGCCAGGCAGGTGGGCGCGGGAGAACTCAGCGCGCGGGTGCCGGAGTTCCGCTATTTCGTGCCTCAGGAATTGCGGGAATTGTCCGACTCTTTCAACCGCATGATCGATGAAATGAGCGCCAAGAATGCGGCCATTCACGAGTCGGCGGCCCGGCTGGCGGATGCGCAAAGAATCGCGGGAATGGGGCATTGGGAATGGAATTTAGAAAAAAACGAGTTGTGGTGGTCGGACAGCCTGTACGATTTGCTGGGGATTGATCCGCCTGACGCCCCACCTACCATGGCGACCTTTGAGTCCACTGTGCATCCCGATGATCTGGGCATGGTTTCAGCCGTATTTGGCCAAGCGCTTTGGAAGGGCAATCCCCTGGATATCGTGTATCGGGTCTTGGCCGCGGATGGCAACGAGAGGGTGGTTCATACACGTGGCGAGACACAGTACAACGAACAGGGCCGGCCCGTCCGCATGAGCGGGACAACCCACGATATCACCGAGCGCAGGCGCGAGGAGGCGCTTAGGGAAAGCGAAGAGCGATTCAGGAGCTTGGTGGGCCAGGCGGCGGATGCATTTTTCCTCCACGATGCTGACGGCAAAATTGTCGATGTCAACGACAGGGCCTGTGAAAGCCTGGGCTACAAGCGGGAGAAGCTCCTGGAACTTACCATGCCGGATATTGATGAAGATTTTGGTGCGGAATCCTTCAAGGACCTTATGAAATCGGTAAAGCCCGGACAGCCGCATACCTACAACGGCTCGCACCGCCACAAGGACGGCACCACAATACCCGTGGAAGTGCGAACGGGGGTCATTGACTCCGGGGGGCAGCAACTGATGCTGGCTCTGGCCAGGGATATCAGCCAGCGCAAACTCCTCGAACAGCAGTTGTTGCAATCGCAAAAAATGGAGGCGATAGGCACTCTGGCGGGGGGTATCGCGCATGACTTCAACAATATCCTCGCCCCCATCATCGGTTATACGGAACTGACCCTGGAAAAACTGCTCCCGGGCAGCAGCGAACATAGCGATCTTTCCGTGGTGCGGGAATCAGCGCACCGCGCAAAGGAAATCGTCGCCCAGATTTTGCAATTCAGCCGCAAGTCCGAAGATGCGAAAGATTTTTTCGATCTCCGTCCTCACGTCATAGAGTCCGTCAAGTTCCTGCGGTCCACCTTACCCAAGTCCATCGATATTCAGGAGCGGATCTCCGCAGATCCGCTGATCATATTCGGCAACGCCACGCAGATCCATCAAGTGCTCATCAATCTTTGTGTGAATGCTTCCCAGGCCATGCCGGGGGGTGGAAAATTGAGCATTACGCTGGATGCGAGGGAGCTGGGCCACCTTGAATGCTTTATGGGCGACAAGATTTCGGGAAATTATATCCGCCTTGCGATCACTGATTCCGGCGTTGGAATGGACAGGTCTACGATCCAGCATATATTCGAGCCGTTTTTCACCACCAAACCCGTGGGGTCGGGGACGGGCCTGGGTCTGTCAACCGCGCTGGGAATAATTTCGCAGCACGGTGGTGCAATGAACGTGAACAGCCATCCGGGGGAAGGCGCGACTTTCGAAGTCTACCTACCGCAAAAGGACTGGGCGGCCGATGTGCCCAAGGTGGAGTTCGCGGCGCAGTCAGGTGGCAGCGCATCCATCCTGTTCGTGGATGATGAGCCGCACATCGTCGACTATGCACGCAAAACCCTTGAAAGCCTGGGGTATCAGGTCACCGCCCTAACGAGCAGCCTGGAAGCACTCAAGAAATTTCGCGCAAGCCCCGAGGATTACCAACTGGTCGTGACCGATCAAATGATGCCCGAAATGACCGGAGAAGTGCTGGTCAATGAACTGCGCAGCATCCGCGCCGACATTCCAATCGTGCTTTGTACCGGCTACAGCGATGCCATCACGCCCGAAAAGGCCAAGCTGATGGGGTTGAACGACTTCGTGTACAAGCCCATCACTCCAGACGAATTGATGGAAATCGTGCGCCGCGTGCTCTCCCAGATCAATTAATACAGGCGGCATGCAGCAGGGTGCGGCTGCACGGGCGTGTATGCGGCATGGCGGCTGCGGCCTGGGCGGCGGCACACCGAATTGCTGGATCAAATGGCTGGGCCCGTGCTAGGAAGCAGCATGGTTTAAACAGGCGCGATTCCCATTTCAAAGCGGAGTGACCAATTTATGAAAATGCGGGCGGCGGTCTTGTACGAACAAAACGAACCCTTGCTGGTGGAAGAGATCGAACTTGATCCCCCCAAGGCAGGGGAGTTGCTGGTAAAAATGGTGGCTACTGGGGTTTGCCACAGTGATGCCCATTATTACACCGGTGATTCGCAACGGATGAGCGACCGCCCCGTGATCCTGGGCCATGAGGGCGCGGGGATCGTGGAAGAAGTCGGGCCCGGCGTGACCATCGTCAAGCCGGGAGATCACGTGATCATGACTTTCCTGCCCGCTTGCGGAAAGTGCAAATGGTGCCACCGGGGGGAGCCCACCCTCTGCGATTTGGGGGCATTGATCCGTACCGGCAAAATGCTGGATGGCACCTCGCGCCATCACCGGGCCAGCGACGGAGCGGACATCGACAACTTTCTGTTCGTGAGCAGCTTCGCGGAATACACGGTCACTGCCGAGGCATCTATCGTCAAAGTGCCCGACTACCTGCCCCTGGAGCGGCTGTGCCTGCTGGGTTGCGGCTTTACCACCGGCTACGGCGCCGTGACCAACGCGGTCCATATCCGCCCCGGAGAGACGGTAACCATCGTGGGTTGCGGCGGGCTGGGGCTCGCCGCGATTCAGGGGGCGCGATCCTGCGATGCGGGCAAGATCATCGCGGTGGACATCCACGAGGAAAAGCTGGACATGGCCAAGAAATTCGGGGCCACCCACACCATCCTCAACCGCCACGATGTGCGGGAGGTCACCAAGGAAATCCGCGAAATCACCTGGGGCGAGGGCACGGACTACAGTTTCGAGTTCGTGGGCATGGAGCAGTCCCAGGAGACCCAAGCAATTGCCTTCAAGGCAGCCCGTAAGGCGGGCACGGTGGTGCTGGTGGGAGCCGGTGTGCAGAAGCTGAAAGAAAAGACGCTGCCCATCTCCTCCGACGAGCTGATCCTTTACCGGAAAACCATCAAGGGCGTGCTGTTCGGCGACGCCCAATTCCAGATCGACATACCCCGCTACGTGGACCTATTCGAGCAGGGCAAGATCAACCTGGACGACATGGTGACCAAGGAATTCACCCTGGACGACATCAATACCTGTTTTGAGAACGTGCTGGCGGGCAACCGCGTGGCGCGGCAGGTGATCCGCTTCTAGCCCTATCGGCTAGGACGCGGGGGGCGGAGGCCCTGGCCTGGTCGACTGCACGGACGGACGGTGCGCGTAGCGGGCCACGATGGCTTCCAGGCGCTGGTGGCCGCGCCAGGGAAAAATATCGTCCCGTGCTTCGGAAAACTCCAGCGCGCAGAGCAGGTTCATGTCCATGATGGAGAACAGACCCGGCGCGAAGCCTTCCGGCGTGGCCCGTGACTCCAGCCAATCCAGGCCGTTCTGGATGCGCGCATGCTGCCTTTGCAGATAGCGCACCTCCTCGGCTTTCACTCCGCATATCTCCAATTGCCGCAGATTGACCATGCTGGTGGCCAGGGTCTCCAAGGTGGCCAGAATTTTCGCATCTTCCCAATGGTGATCCGGCCGGGTCAGTGAGCCCGCCAGGGGTGGCTCCGCGGTGCCGGGAGCCGCGCCGGGATAGGTCTTCAACAGGTATTCGAGAATCAGGTTGGATTCAAACAGCCGCAGATTCCCGTCTTCGAAGATGGGCACTTGCAGATTGGGGTTGATGGCCGCGTGCTCCTCGGCGGACATTCCCGTATGGGACTGGTCCCCCTCGAAGTCCAGGCCCTTTTCCGCAAGCACAATGCGAACCTTGCGGGCATAGGGCGAACCTTCACTGTAGTAGAGTTTCCTCATGCTTCCCGTGGGTAATAGTGATGCTTATGGCGCGTGGCGGGGAGCCGCCGCGGCGCCATTAATAGCCCATGGCGCAGCCGTCCTTGCGCGGATCGGAGGCCGCCTGCAGCACGCCGCTCTCCGAGTCGATATAGATGGCCTGCCCGCCGCCTTGGGGCACTTCCGCCTCTGCGATCACATGGCCGCGCTTTTCCAGTGCCTCGCGGGTTTCCTGCGGGATGGGCCGTTCCACTGTGAGCACGCCCCTGTGGGGCAGGAATCGCGGTGCGTCAATGGCTTCCTGCAAGTCCATGCCAAAATCCAGCCAGTTGGAGAACACGTAGCTGTGGCCCATGGGCTGGTAAAATCCGCCCATTATCCCAAAGGACAGAATCGGGTTGTCGCCCCGGTAGGCCATGGCGGGAATGATGGTATGGAAGGGCCGCTTGCCCGGGGTAATGCAATTTGGGTGGTCTTCCTCCAGCACGAAACCCGCCCCCCTGTTTTGCAAGGTAATGCCCGTTTCCCCGGCCACCATGCCGCTGCCGTAGTTCATGTAAAGGCTGTTGATAAAGGAGACGGCGTTGCGGTCCTTGTCCACCACGGTCAGGTAAATCGTGTCCTTGTGCTCCGGCAGATTGGAGCCCAGCGGATAGCCTCCTGCTTGGGCCGGGTCGATTCGCCCGTATTGATCCGCAGCGAAGGATTTCGACAGCATGGCTGCAAGTGGCACATTGCTGAAGTCCGGGTCGCCCACGTGCCGGTCCCGTTCGGCGCAAGCCAGCTTGTAGGCCTCCACGAAGGTGTGGATGTAATCCACACTGAGATGCTCCATCTCGCCCAGCTTGGTATTCTCCAGAATGTTCAGGGCCATCAGCGCAGTGATGCCCTGGCTGTTGGGTGGTATTTCATAGAGGCGCAGGCCACGGTAGTCCGTATAAATGGGCTCCACCCACTCGCCCTGATGATCGGCCAGATCGTCTAGTTCCAGCAGACCGTCCTGCTCCCGGCTGTAGCGCACAATTTCTTCGGCGATCCACCCACTGTAGAAGGCCTGCTTGCCGTCTTGGGCGATCAGCCGCATGGATTTGGCCAGGTTGGGCTGCCGGTGCAAGCTGCCCTCCAAGGGTGCCTTGCCATCCACCAGCAGGGTATCGCGGGCCGCAACGCTGGCAGCGAGCATGGCCTCATTGCGCTTCCAGAACTTGGCCACTACTGGGGAAACCGCATAGCCGTTTTCGGCAAAATCGATGGCCGGTTGCAGCACATCAGCGAAGGACATGGTGCCAAAGCGTTCCAGAGCGGTCTCCCAGCCCTCGATGGCTCCCGGCACGGACACGGAAAGGATGCCTCGTTCCGGCATTTCGGTATGCCCGCGCGCCTTGAATTCTTCCAGGGTCGCCCGCCCTGGCGCCCGTCCGCTGCCGTTGTAGCCGTGCAGTTTCCCGTTGCGGGCCTCGTGGTAAAGGATAAAGCAGTCCCCGCCAATGCCGGTGGACTGGGGCTCCGTTACGCACAGGGTGGCGCTGGCCGCGATGGCGGCGTCCATGGCGTTTCCGCCGCGCTTCAGAATGTCCAGCCCGACCTGCGTGGCCATGGGTTGGCTGGTGGCAACCATTCCCTTGGCGCACATCACCACCGAGCGTCCGGGATACTGTATGTCTCGCATTTCCAGTCCTTGCCAAAGGGAGGCCCCGGCGCCTGCCGCGGCCAGCCGTTACGAATATCTCGAAAAAGTTCCCTCTCGGGGGAAAAACCTTGCCCTGACCGATTTCTCGCCACTTAAGATTACCCCTATTTAGCGGAAATACTGTAAATTCACAAACCGGTCTTTCTGCAGGGTGGGGCCGGCTGCGCGATAATGGGCAGGCGGCATGACCGTGGTTTTGCGCAAATTGCCGCACCCCGCATTGGCTGCCGGATGACTACAAAAAAGCACAAAACTCGTATATAGAGTTAGATATTAATTGCTTAGGGTTGGAATTCGGCCTCAGTTATGGCCGTATCCCGGCAATTCACCGGGGCCTCGCATGCTGCAGATCGATTATACGCTGATTCCGCTCTCCGCGGATGATCACCGGCTGGTGGATGCGGAAGTGGCCCGCAGGATTCAGGCGGGCGAAGTGCCCAGGCTGGACAAATCCAATTTTGGCCGGGTGGTGGTTCTCAATCCCGATCCGGTGCAAACCACCCACCATGTTCCCGACGACCTGCGCGCCAATCTGCGCAGAATCATGCTGCATACCACGGAAGGTCCCACGGATTTACGCCCGGACAGGTTGCTCCATGAATTGCTGGATTCCGAAGATCCTTTGCACATTTTAATCATCGAACTCAAGACTCCCTTTGCCTATTTCAGTGAGTTCCTCGAGTCACTCCCCAAGCTTCGGGAGCGTTATCCGGACATTGGGGTGATTCTCAACACCGATCAGGCCCATGCCCTGGAAAAACTTCAGGAACCCATGGCCCGGGGCGGGCGCCTGTTGCAACTCAACTATTCCGATGCAAGAGGCACCATAGAAATAGAAAACCCTGGTGAATTGACGCAGATCATCTCTAAAACTCCGGACCCGGTAAGTTTGTCCGTACCCTTTTTCGGCCAAATCCGGCTCATGCTGGACGACAGCGACCAGCCTACCGCCTTCAATCTGGACTCGCTGCGCAAGCTGCAGTCCCGGTTTGGCGTCGGGGAAGCCAAGGAGGTGGATATGGGCGGC
>JAPUIH010000032.1 GCA_027297205.1 SAR324 cluster bacterium
CAACCGCTCTACTACGAGTCTTATAATGAAGATAACTATTAATAAAGATATATTAGTCGACGCCCTCCAGATCATCACACCGATCACGGACAAGAGTTCCAGCAAACCTATTCTGTCAAATTTCCTGTTGACCGTGGAAGAGGGCGCGCAGCACGAGGCGCATTTCGCCGCCACGGATTATGAAATCGCGATTCAGGGAGCCTTCCCCGCCCAGGTATCCGCGGCTGGCAGCGTTTGTATCAGTGCCAAGATGGTGCTGGAAGTGTGCAGGGAATTTCTCAGTGAGGAGATACAGATCGAATCGGACGACCAGCTTTGGGTAACCTTGTCCGGCGGCGCCGCGCAACTGAGACTCCCTTCCGTCGAAGTGGGATTGTATCCACAGATGGAAACCGCGGAATTGACCTATAAATTCAAGATGCCAGGCAAGGAGTTGAAGAAGTGCATCGACCTTACATTGTTCGCCGCGCAGACGAGCGAGGCCCGCAAGAATTTGATGGGTGTCTGTCTAAGTTTTCCCGAGGGAGGGTTATCCAGATGGACAGCCACCGACGGGCATCGGCTGGCTCAGGTGGAAAGTACCGTGCAGCCGGTGGCGCTGGATGCAGCTCCGGAGATTATTATTCCCCGCAAATCCCTGGTGGAGATGCAAAAGGTACTGGAAAAGTGCGAAACGGATGTTGAGATGGCCTTCGATGACCGCAGCCTCAAACTAACCACGGAGAGCATCGTCCTGACCAGCCGGCTGATTGAGGGAAAATTTCCCAACGTGGACCAAGTTATCCCCAAGGACAACGACAAGGAACTGATGATCAATCGGGAGCGCATGATCAATGCCCTCAAGATTACCTCGCTGATGAGCAACGAAAAGATCAAGCCCGTAAAGCTTTCTCTGGAGGCAAATTCCATGAAGGTTGAAAGCGAGAAGGCCGAGAATGGGGAGTCTTACAACCAACTGGATATCGAGTATCAGGGTGAGTCCATGCAGATCGGCTTCAATGCCAGGTATTTGCTTGACGTGCTTGCCGTGGCCAGCCACGGGGAAAACGTAAAACTGGAGCTGAAGGGGGCGCTCAATCCCTGTCTGATTCGGGTTCCCGATGACGCTTCATTTCTGTCCGTCGTTATGCCCTTAAGAATTGAATGGTAATTCGTGATTTCTCGGTTACGAATTTCCGCAATTATAAGCAATTGCACATAGAATTTTCCGATAAAGTTAATGTTTTTTTCGGAAATAACGGCCAGGGAAAATCAAACCTGGTCGAGGGAATTTACTTTCTGAATCACCTCAATTCCTTCCGCACACATCGCATAAAAAAACTAATCGAATTTGGCGAACCTATCAGCCAAATCAAAGCCACGATAGACAAGGACGGGACTTCATTCGCGGCGCGCATCGAAATCTCCGGCCGTGGGCGCAAGGTCTGGCTGAACGACACCCCCATCAGGAAATTATCCGAATACATTACAAGCTTTTACGCCATCGTATTCAACCCCGACAGCCTCCATTATTACAGGCATTTTACGGGAGAGCGGCGGGGATTTTTCAATCGTTTCCTGTCGTTTTTTGACGGCATATATCTGCATGAAATCCGCGAGTTTCGAGCGGTGCATGCACAAAAAAATCGTCTGCTGAAAAGTGGTGAAAAATCCAGTATTTTGGACTGGAACATTTTGTTTGTGGACAGGAGTTGTGGTATAGTGACTAAGCGGCGGGAAATGGTTGAACGTATCAACCTTATTCTGCCGGAACTTTACGCCCGCATCTCAGGGCGCGAAGCGAAATTGCTGCTCGAATACCGGCCTTCCTTCCCCGAGGATTCCGACACGTGGTTGAAATTGCTGGAGAAATCGGTGGAACAGGAGTTCAAGGCCGGGCATGCCCAGCACGGTCCGCACCGGGACGACTTCTGTCTTTTGCTTGAGGACGGAAAACGGGACGAGTTTTTTTCGCAAGGGGAGTATCGCATTTCCCTGCTTGCGCTCAAGTTGGCGATCAACGTGCTGATGGCGGAACGGATGCAGTTTCATCCCGTACTGATTCTGGATGATCTGTTTTCCGAATTGGACGCAACTGTTCGGGCCAATTTGAGACAGTACCTCTTCCAAGTGCCGAATCAGATATTCATTACGTCCACTGAACCCGGTGACGCACACGATTTTCCCGATCCACGGATCATGGAGATCCGGGCGGGGCAAATCACTTAAGTCAGGGAGAATTACCGCATGGCGGAAAGAATGCAGGATAATCTCTATTCCGCGGAGGATATTACCGCGCTGGAAGGCATGGAAGCCGTCCGGCTGCGGCCGGGAATGTACATCGGTGGTGTGGACAGCACCGCCTTGCATCATTTGGTATACGAAATCGTTGACAACAGCATCGACGAGGCCCTGGTGGGTTACTGCTCCGAAATCTCGGTGGTCATTCACCGTGACGACAGCATCACCATTCAGGACAACGGCCGGGGAATCCCCGTGGAAGTGCATAAGGAGTCGGGACTTCCCGCAGCGGAACTGGTGATGACCCAGCTTCATGCCGGGGGCAAGTTCGACAAGAAAAGTTACAAGGTGTCCAGTGGGCTAAACGGAGTGGGCGCTTCGGTAGTCAATGCCCTATCCGAGAAACTGCTGTTGGAAGTGAAGCGGGACGGGCATCTATGGCGGCAGACTTTCGCCCAGGGCAAGTCCACTTCCAAGATGGAGCGGCTGGAACCCACCGAACGCACGGGCACGAAGACCTCCTTTGCTCCGGACAAGACTATCTTCGATAATATCGATTTCAATTTCGACCTGCTTTCCCAGCGCCTGCGGGAATTGGCTTTCCTCAACCGCGGCATCCGCATCAATATCCGCGACGAACGTACGGAAAAGTCCCACGAGTTCAAATACGACGGTGGTATCGTCTCGTTCATCCAGTTTCTCAACAAGAGCCGCACCACCCTCCACGACAAACCAATTTACGTGTTCGGCGAGGATCATGGTGTGGAGGTGGAGTTGGCGATGCAGTACAACGACTCGTACACCGAGAACGTCTACACCTTCGTCAACAACGTCAACACCGTCGCGGGCGGCACCCACATTTCCGGCTTCCGCACCGCCCTGACCCGCACCATCAATGCCTACGGCGCGGCCAACAATATGTTCAGGGACTTGAAGGAAAACCTGTCGGGAGAAGACGTGCGGGAAGGGTTGGCCCTGGTGATCAGCATAAAGCACCCCAACCCGCAATTTGAATCGCAAAAGAAGATCAAGCTCACCAATACGGAAGTGAAGGGCATCGTGGAAACCGTGGTGGGCCAGTCCCTTTCCAGCTTCATGGAGGAGAACCCCCAGGTCGCCAGGAAAATAGTGGAAAAAGCCGTGGAAGCCCAGCGGGCTCGCCTGGCCGCCCGCAAGGCACGGGAGCTCACCCGGCGCAAGTCCGCGCTGGAATTCAGCACCCTGCCTGGAAAGCTGGCCGACTGCCAGGAGCGGGACCCCGCCCTGACCGAGCTCTACCTGGTGGAGGGAGATTCCGCCGGGGGCTCCGCCAAGCAGGGCCGGGAGCGGAAAAATCAGGCGATCCTGCCCCTGAAGGGTAAAATTCTCAACGTGGAAAAGGCCCGCTTCGACAAAATGCTGGGCAGCGAAGAGATCAAGACCCTGATCACCGCCATGGGCACGGGGATCGGCAAGGATGACTTCAATATCGAAAAGGTCCGCTATCACAAAATTATTCTGATGACCGACGCGGACGTGGATGGAAGTCATATCCGCACCCTGCTGCTGACGTTCTTTTACCGGCAAATGCCGGAAATCATCGAATGCGGTTACCTCTACATTGCTCAGCCGCCCCTGTTCAAGGTCAAGCGGAGCAAGGAAGAGTTCTACGTCAAGGACGAGCGGGAAATGAACGAGAAGTTGCTGGAATGGGCGGCCTCCGAACTGACCCTGAAGCGCAATGGCGGCGAGCCTGTCGCCGGCGAAGAAATGCTGGCGCTTGCCCAGAGCCTGCGGGAATTCTACGAGGCATACGACAACATTTCCGCGAGCATCTCCCTCAAGCAGTTGGTGGACCTGCTGCTCAGGGCCGGCGTCGAACTGTCGGGCGAAGGGGCCGAGATCATCCTGTCGCGCCTTTCCGAGCTGAAATCGGGGGACGAAAACTTCTCCCTGGTGATCCGGCCCGAGGAAACCGTGGACGATCTGGAAATTCAGATTGGCGGGAACTCGCTAAAACTATCCAGTTCGACCCTGGATGGTCTGGACGCGCACGAGTACAACGCCCTGCACAGGCAGTACCAGGCTTTGCAGAGCTTGATAGGCACTGACGCGGTGCAAGTGAGCAACGGAAACGGCACCGATGAGACCATTGCCCAATGGGAAAACCTGTACAGCTTCCTGTTGCGTTATGGCCGCAAGGGCACCGACATTCAGCGCTACAAGGGACTGGGGGAAATGAACCCGGATCAGCTCTGGGAAACCACCATGGACCCCGCGTCACGCCACCTGCTGAAGGTCGTGGTGGACGATGCGGTGGAAGCCGATCAAATATTCACCATACTGATGGGAGACCATGTGGAATCCCGCCGCCTCTTCATCGAGACCAACGCCCTCAAGGTGAAGCACCTGGATATCTAGGGAGGCAAAACTCCTCGGCACCGGCCCCTACTCGATCACCTTGGGCACTTTGAAGTGGCCGTCTTCGAGGTAGGGGCTGAAGTCCTTGGGGGAGACGCCGGAGTCGACCGCCACGTCCTCACGGAAGCAGGGACCGTCGTTGCCGCTGTCCGCGATGATGCCCTCCGGCAGCGGCGCGGAATCGATCACCTTGAAATAATTCAGGATATCCTCGAACTGGCGGGCGAGCATTTGTTTTTCCGCGTCGGTCAGTTCCAGGCTGGCCAAGCTGGCGATCTTTTCGATTTCCTCAATCGGAAACATATTTTTCGTAAAAACGTTGTTATAACAGACGATTGGCCGGTACGTGGAGCCGCCCTCTAGAACGGAATGTCGTCCTCGACATAGGCGCCGTCCTCACCACCCTGTTCCGGAGGAGGGCCCGGGTCCTGCTGTGGTGGTTCCTGCGGTCCCGGATCGTTGTAAGGCCCCGGCGCCCCTCCGGCAGCCGCCTCGCCACTTTCGCCTAGCTTCTCCATGAAATTGATGGTGTTGGCCACGGTTTCCGTCTTCCAGTGCTTGACGTTCTGGTTGTCCACCCAGTCGCGGGTTTGCAGGCGGCCTTCCACATAAATCAGCTTGCCCTTTTTCAGGTAATTCTGTGAGAAGTCCGCCAGCCGGCCCCAGGCCACGATGTTGTGCCATTCGGTGCGTTCCTGCTTCTGGCCGCCTTTGTCCTTCCAGGTATCCGTGGTGGCCAGGGAGAAATTGGCGACCGCACTGCCGGAATTGGTATAGCGGATTTCAGGATCCCGCCCCAACCGGCCGATCAGCATCACTTTGTTCAGGTTCACGGGAAGTCCTTTCTACCGAAGGTGTTGGTTCTTCCCAAGCAGGGCGAGAGCCTGCTTGAGCTGATCCGAAAAGGAAGGTAATTCCGCTGGAATTTTATGCAGGATCGTAAGAACATCTTTTTCCGGAAACCCCAGATTTGTCAAGGCCGAGATCAGCTCCCCACGGGATCCCGGGGCGGCTTCCCGCGGCATTGCGGCGGTGGCCAAACGGTCGCTCAGTTCCACGCAGAGGCGGGTGGCGGTTTTCTTGCCGATGCCGGGAATCGTGGAAAGCAATGCCACATCCTCAATCACGATAGCCTCGGCCACTTCCCGGGGTGAAAAGGCGGAGAGCATGGCCATGGCCGCCTTGGGGCCGATCCCGGACACCGTGATCAGGGACTCGAAGAGCAGCTTGCCGGACAGATCCTCGAAACCGTAGAGGGAAATTTCCGCCTCGCGCACCACGGTGACCACAAAATATTGGGCCTGCGCCCCGGTATCCACCCGGGCCGATAGGCGGGCCATGGGCAGAAACACTTGATAGCCCACCCCGCCCGATGTGCGCAGCAGCACACTTCCGTCCAATACGGCCACCAGCTCCCCTTCCAAATATCCGATCATGAAATCCTCGCGGCAAGGCCGGAACACGCGGCATGGGTGAGGGCCACGGCCAGGGCGTCGGCCTCGTCCTCCTGCAAGGCGCCCCTGTGCGCCAGCAGCGCACCGACCATCAATTGCACCTGCTCTTTGCTGGCCCGGCCCACACCCACGATCGCCTGCTTGATTTGAGTGGGCGCATACTCATGCAGCAGCACCCCGCGCCTGGCCATGGCGCACAGGATCACCCCCCTGGCATGGCCGAGCACAAGCGCGGAGCGGGCATTCTTGGCGGTGAAGATCTGCTCGATGGCGCAGTGCCGCGGCTCATAGCGCGCCAGCAGATCCTCCAGTCCTTCGGAGAGGCGCAGCAGGCGCTCCGGCAGCGGACGGCGCGAGCCCAGCTTGAATGCGCCGCTGGCCAGGTAGACGCTGCGGTTTCCGCTATGGTCAACCAGTCCCCAGCCGGTGAGTTGGCTGCCGGGATCGATGCCCAGGATCATCACGTCCGGGAAAGCTCCGCCAGCACCGCATCGTCAATGTCGAAATTGGAAAACACCTTCTGCACGTCATCATCCTCTTCCAGAGTTTCCAGAAAGCCGATTACTTTCTCCGCGTCCTCCCTGTCGCTGATGATCGTCTTGGAATGGGGAAGCCGGGCCATTTCCGCCTGATTGATTTCCAGCCCCTTGGCTTCCAGGGCCGCCTTCACCGCCTCGAAATCCTCCACTGAGCAAATGATCAGATAATCCTCCTCGCCGCTTTCCAGGTCTTCCGCGCCGGCGTCCAGAATCAGTTCGGTGAGCGTGTCCTCGTCTATGCTCGCCTTGGGAAGGGAGATGGTGCCCTTGCGGTCGAACATGTGCAGCACGGAGTTGGTGGCGCCCAGGTTTCCATTGTACTTGGTGAAGGCGGAGCGGATGGACGCCACGGTGCGGTTGCGGTTGTCCGTCAGCACGTGGATTACCACCGCCACGCTGGAAGGACCGAAGCCCTCGTAGATGATTTCCTCGTAGTTCGCCCCCTCACCGCCCCCAATGCCCTTGCTGATGGCGCGGTTGACGGTGTCCATGGGCATGTTCTGGCTGCGGGCGGATTGCACCGCGCTGCGCAGGCGGGGGTTGGCCTCCGGGTCCTCGCCGCCCAGCTTCGCCGCGATGGTGATTTCCCGGATCAGTTTGGTGAAGATCTTGCCGCGCTTGGCATCCACCGCGGCTTTCTTATGCTTGATACTGCTCCATTTGCTGTGGCCGGACATGGTTCCTCTTCAGGGCGATACTATTTTTCCGACGAGATCGTAGACGTGGGCTTCGGTGATCTCCACCCGGTGAAAATTTCCGGCGGTGGCCTGACCCTCGTTAATGTATATCATGCCGTCCACCTCGGGGCCTTGAAACGCCGCGCGCCCCTCAAGCAGCAGTTCGGTCTCCCCGCTGAAGCCTTCCACCAGCACTTGACAGACTTGGCCCACCCGGGCGGCATTACGGGCAGCGGCCACCTTTTGCTGGACTTCCAGCAATGCCTTGCGCCGCCGCCGCTTTTCCGCATTGGGGATGGGATCGCCAAATTTCCGCGAGGCAATGTTGTCCTCATGAGAATAGGCGAATACCCCCACATGATCGAACCACCCTTCCGCCACGAACCTGTGCAGGGCGGCGAAGTCCTGCTCGGATTCCGTGGGGAACCCGACGATGAAGGTCGTGCGCAGGGCGAGGCCGGGAATGGCGCGCCGCAATTGCTCCAGTTTGTCCCGGATTTCCCTTTCGCCTATGCGCCGGTTCATGTCGTGCAGCACCCCATCTTGGATATGCTGGAAGGGCATGTCCAGGTAGGGCACGATATGCCGGCTCTCCGCCATGGCCGCCAAGGCGCCTTCGCCGAAGGTATTGGGATAGGCGTAGAACAGGCGCAGCCAGTACTCGCCTTCCACCCGGTCGATTTCCCGCAGCAGGCGCTCCAGATTGCTCCCATCCCCCAGGTCCACACCGTAGGAGGAGGTGTCCTGGGAAATCAGGTTGAGTTCCTTGACGCCCCGTGCCACATGGCCCCGCACCTCCTCAACCACCGACGAAATGTCCCGGCTGCTGAAATAGCCCCGCAGGAATGGAATATTGCAGAAAGAGCACATATTCGAGCAGCCTTCCGCGATCTTCAGGTAAACGTAGGGGGCGGGCGTGCTCTGCAGCCGTTCCTGGTTTTCGTAGTGGGCGTAATGGGGCTTTTTGCCGAGATGCACGCGGGGGCCAGAGCGGCCGCCGTAAAGATCGTCCAGCAATTGGGGGATCTGCTGAAAATTGCTCGAGCCCAGCAGGCCGTCCAGTTCGGAAATCTGATCCAGCAGGCTTTCCCGGTAGCGCTCGCTCAGGCAGCCCGCACAAACCAGTTTCTCGCAGACTCCGGAGGATTTGAAATCGCTCAGGGCGAGAATGCGTTCTATGGACTCCTCCGAAGCGGAGGTAAGGAACGCGCAAGTATTGACGATTATCACCTGAGCGTCCGCCGGCTCCGTCGTAAAGCCGTAGCCGCCGCGCTCCAGCGCCGCCAGCATTATTTCCGAATCCACACGGTTCTTGGCGCACCCGAGGGTTTCCAGGTATACGAGCCGCCGCTCGGCGGACGGTACCGGCGGTGCGGCC
>JAPUIH010000320.1 GCA_027297205.1 SAR324 cluster bacterium
TATCAGTCAATGATATGATCCTGAAGGCCTGCGCCGCCGCCTTGCGCGCGCACCCCACGGTGAACAGCCAGTACCTGGGCGATCGCATCCGCCGCTTCTACACAGTGGATATTTCCGTGGCGGTGGGCACGGACGACGGGCTGATCACCCCCATCCTGCGCAATGTGGAAAGCAAAGGCCTCAGGCAAATCTCGGCGGAAGTGCGCGAATTGGCGGCACGGGCGAGGGAGAAGAAACTGGCCCCGGAGGAATACACCGGAGGCAGCTTCACCATCTCCAATTTGGGCATGTATGGTATCACCGAATTCAATGGCATCATCAACACCCCCCAGGCCTGCCTGCTGGCGGTCTCGGGCATCCTGCGCGAGCCGGTGGTGGAAGACGGCGCCCTGGCCGTGGGCCAGACCATGAACATCACCCTCTCCTCGGACCACCGGGTCGTGGACGGCGTGACCGCGGCGCAGTTCCTGGACACCCTGACCCGCATCCTGGAAAACCCCGTCGCCATGCTGCTGTAAATTGCATGATATTTTCTGGGGAACCAGTCCCCCCAGACCCCCCATTCTGACGCCGGGGTTGGCGGTACGCCAAAACCGGCTCAAGTGGGGTGCAGGGGCCAGTGGCCCCTGCTGGGGGTTGTCAGGGGGCAAAGCCCCATGACTAAAAACTCCTTAGAAATCTTATAGCTATTCCTCCTCCTCGCCCCCAAACCCCAGCTTGTACCAGAGCGGCGTCAGGGCCAGCCCAGCCATTACCAGCAGCAACTGCCAGGCCGTTTCCCAGGGAAACCATACTGGCGCGGGGCTGCCCACCAGCCAGCTTCCGAGTCCCACCAGCAGGCAGAATACGGAAAGCCCGCAGGCCGCCATGGCCCCCAGGGCCCGCCAAAGGCGCCTCGCTCCCTCCCGCGCCGGGTCTCCGGCGGCCTCGGCGATAGGCCCCCAGTAGCCCGGGGGCCGCACGCGCCGGTAAAACTCCAGCAGGCGCCCCCGCTCCTCCGGCCCGGCGATGCGCATGGCCGCCAGCGCGGCCAGGGTGGACAGCACGGCCATGGAGAGCAGGCGCAGGGCCTGATCCTCCATCACAAGCATCAGCAGCGGCGCGGCCACCAGGGAGACCAGCACCGCGGCGATCTCGGCCCAGGCATTGACCCGCCACCACAGCCAGCGCAGGATCAGCACCACGCCCATCCCCGCGCCCAGCAGCAGGCTGGTCTGCCAGGCCTGATTGATGGAGCTGAGCTGGGTCATGATGAGCAGGGCGATCAGCAAAATCAGCAAATTCGCCCCCCGCGCCACCCACACCAGGGCGCGGCCGCTGGGCTCCCGCTTCAGCCACTGCTGGCAGATGAAGCGCTTGAAGATGTCGTTGGTCCAGTAGGAGGCCCCCCAGTTGATGTGCGTATCCACCGTGGAGGCCAGGGCGGCCAGCATGGCCGTCACCATCAGCCCCAGCACCCCCGGCGGCAGCAGCTCGGCCATGCCGCGCACGTAGGTGGATTCGCGCTCCGCCTGCAGGAGTCCCGCGGGCAGCGCCGCATCGGGCGGGAAGAGCAGCAGCAGTCCCAGCCCCAGGGGCAGCCACAAGAGGCTTCTCAGCAAGACCTGGGTGAAGGTGAACACCAGCGCGGCCTGCTTGGCGTCCCGCCCGCTGCGGCAGGCCATGGAGCGCTGGGCCAGGTAGCCCGTGCCGTCCGCGTTGAGCTGGATCAGCCACTGCAGGGCGAACAGGAACAGCAGGGCGAAGGAGGCCTGCTTGGCCTGATCCGGCGTAAAGGCCAAAATCTGGCCGGGCAGGATGCCGCCCGGGCCGCCCGCGGCGAAGTTTTCGTAAAGCTGCTCCCGGATGGCCCCCAGCCCCCCCACTTTGTCCACCACGATTACCGCGAAGGCCAGGGTGCCCAGCAGCATCACGCCGATCTGCACCATGTCCGTGGCCACCACGCTGCGCAGCCCGCCGGTGGTGGAGTAAAAAGCGGTCACCGTCAGGATCGCCAAAATGGAGATCAGGTTGCTGGCGGATCGCAGCCAGACCTGAGGATCGTCCGGCGCGCCCACGGTGAGCGGCACATTGATCCATTGCATGAATTCCGCCACGGGCAGGATCACCCCCGGCGGCAGCCAACGCTCCCAGCGCAGGAAGGGCTCGGCAATCCTGGCGGCGGCGAAGAGCACCCAGGCCAGCACGGTGCAGTTGAAAATAGTGCCGAAGTAGATGGCCTTGATGGCGCGCAGGGCCGCCGCCGGGCGGCTCCCGTAGCGCAGCTCGCTCAGCTCCGCATCCGTGAGCACCCCCGCCCGCCGCCAGCTTGAGGCCAGCACGAAGCCCATCAGCAGGAAGGCCAGGGCGTATATCCACAACTGCCACAGGGCGAAGATGCCCGCCGTGGCGATGATGCCGGTCACCAGCAGGGGCGTGTCCGCGGCGAACTGGGTGGCGGCCATGCTCAGGCCCGCCTGCCAGCCGGGCAGGCTGCGCCCGGCCAGGAAGTATTCCTCCAGGTTGCGCGAGGCCCGGCTCCTGTTCCACAGACCGGAACCGATGGCGTAAGCCACAAACGCGGCGATAATCAGAACGTCAATGAACTGCATGGCCCGCTCGAAATTGCCTGGGGGTGGGGATAGGCCGGCCAGCCACTCCCCCAGGGCAATTACAAAGACTGTTTAAGTACCACAGTTGCCGGAGCAGGGTAATTCTTCCAAATTGTAACCGGTGGCGCGGGGGAGAAACGCGAGACTCGCAGCGTTTCTGCCCGTGCAGGGCTGGGTGCCACAGCCTTTCCCTGCAGTGCCTAGGCTCTGTCTGAGAGAATGTGCGCCGACCCCAGCCCCCTTCGGGACGCCCACCCACTCAGGAGTGAGCGGGCTCCTCAGGGAGGCGGTTTTTCTAAGTCTCTGATATTTAAGGGCTCCGCGTTGCTGAGGAGCGTGCGAAGCGCGCGTCTCGCCTGTCCTGAGCGAAGTCGAAGGGAAGTACGTGGAGCCCGTAGCACCAACTAAATTCGCGCAAACCGCAACTCTCAGAAAGAGCCAAACCCTGCCGCGATCATCCCGAGGCTTGTATCCGCTCTAATTCTGTGGGCGAAACTTTGCGCAGGCGCTCCCTGGCCAGCTCGCAATACTCCGGTTGTACGTCAATGCCCAGGTAGCACCTGCGGAGGGATTTGGCCGCCACGGCCGTGCTGCCCGAACCGAGGAAGGGATCCAGCACCGTATCCCCCTCATCGCTGAAGAGCTTGATGAACCATTCCGGCAGGGCCAGCGGGAAGGCCGCGCTGTGGCTCTGGTTGTAGCATTCCGTGGCCATGTGCAGCACGTTGGAAGGATAGGCCAGCTCCCGGCCCACCCAGTTCAGGATTTTCTTGCCGAATCCGCTGCGCACCTTGGACTCGTCCCGCCGCTTGTCCGTCTCGCTCAGATTCCTGAGGCGGCTCCCGGCCCAGTCGCCCATGGGCACCATCACCGCCTGCTGGTTCATCTTGAAGCGCTTTTCCCTGGTGAAATGCAGACAGCGCTCCCAGGAATCGCGGAAACGGTTGGGCCACTTGCCCGGGAAGCTGTTTTTCTTGTGCCAGCAATATTCCTCCGTCCAGCGCCAGCCCTGCCCGCGCAACGCCAGAATTAGTTCGATCACGTAGGTATGCCGCTCGCCCTCCAGCACCCGCTCCTTGATGTTCAGCACGAAGGAACCCGAGGGTTTGAGCACACGCAGCAACTGCTCGCAGATGGGCAGGAACCACGCCACATAGTCGTCTGGATGGATGCCGCCGTAGGTGCGTTTGCGGCTGTCGGCATAAGGGGGGGAGGTGACGATCAGATCGATCGAGCCGTCCGGCATTCCGGCCAGCACATCAAGGGCATCACCGCAGATAATTTCGTCCATGAAATCTCCCGCGAAATTACGCTCACGCAAAGCCGCCAAGGCTATCTTTGGATCGCGCCTTGGCGTGGGCCATTCTTCTCCCGCGTTTCCGCGTGAGTGTACTACCTTTCCGGCTCCAGGTCCAGCAGCAGGTCGTCCTTGTTGACTGGATCTCCTTCCTTGAAGTGCACCGCGCCCACCGTGCCCGCGTAAGGGGCGGTGATCTGGTGCTCCATCTTTACTGCCTCCACGATGGCCAACAGATCGTTGGCGGCCACGCGCTGCCCCTTTTTCACCATCACCCGGATCACCGTACCGGGCAGGGGCGCCAGCAGCTTGCCCCGCACTTCCGGTCCAGTCTCGCCGTCCACGCCACCGTGCTGGGGATTGTGGGAGCTCAGGCGGGCGTGTACACCGCGCATGGAAAGCCAGCGTGCCTCGCCCTCGGCGCTCCATTGCAGGGGAATGCGCGCCTCCTCCAGGTCCAGGATGCAGTGCCCGGCGCCCGCGGGGATGCAGAGCAGACGCTGGTCCAGGCCCTGGCAATTGATGCGCAGCCGCAGGCCCTCGCCATCATTGTGCAGCAATTGCACCTGCACTTCGTGGCGCGCGCCATGCAGTTCGTACTCGCGCCGGAAGGACGCCTCCGCGCCCGTGGCGGCGGCCCAGGGAGTGCCGGCTTCCCAGGGCGAGGCCGGGGCCCTGTCTTTGCCCGCCGGGGCTCTGTTATTGCCCGCCGGGGCGGTGCCATAGCCCACCGTGCCCGTGGCATAGCCGGCCTGGGCGTCCGCCCGCCCGGTTTCCAGCAGGGCGTCCACAGCCGCCGTGGCCAGCAGCAGCTCCCGGGTCAGGCCGGGGTTGAGCCGCGGAGCCACCAGTTCCTGCTCGAATTGCTCCACGAAGGTCGTGCCGTAGGCGCCCGAGGCGAACTCCGGCCGGGCCAGTACGGCTTGCAGGAAGGATAGATTGCTGTCCACGCCGTGCACGGTGCTTCCGGCCAGCATGCCAGTCATCTTGCGCAGGGCCTCGCCGCGGTTTGGCCCCCAGGTCACCAGCTTGGCCAGCAGGTTGTCGTAATAGGCGCCCACCTGCGCGCCTTCGCAGTAGCCGGTGTCCACGCGCAGGCCCGTCCCGCTGGGAAACGCGAAGCGCAGCAGATTGCCCGTGGCGGGCAGGAAGCCCCGGGCGGGCCGCTCGGCGGTAAGGCGGCATTCGATGGCGTGACCCGAGGGCCGCAACTCTTCCTGCCGCAGGGTGAGGGGCAGGCCCTGGGCCACCTCGATTTGCAGCCGCACCAGGTCCAGCCCCAGGGTCATTTCCGTGATGGGATGTTCCACCTGCAGGCGGGTATTCATTTCCATAAAATAGAAGTTCCGCTCTCCGTCCAGCAGGAACTCCACCGTGCCCGCGCCCACGTATGCGATGGCCCGCGCGGCGCGCAGGGCCGCTTCGCCCATGGCTTCGCGCAGGTCTGGGCGCAGGGCGGGACTGGGGGTTTCCTCCACGATCTTCTGACGCCGGCGCTGCACGGAGCATTCCCGCTCGAAGAGATGCAGCACATTGCCCTGGCCATCGGCCATGATCTGGAATTCCACGTGCCGGGGATTCGCCAGGTATTTTTCCAGCATGATCCGCCCATCGCCGAAGCCCGCCGTGGCTTCCCGGCGCGCCGCGGCGGCCGCATCGGCAAAGTCCGCCTCCCGCTCCACCAGGCGGATGCCTCGCCCCCCGCCGCCGGCCACGGCTTTCACGAGCAAGGGATAGCCCAACTCCTCCGCCGCCTTGGCCAGGGCCTTGTGCTGTTGGCTGCGCGGTTCGCGGCCCGGCACGACGGGAACCCCGGACTCGCGCATGAGACGCTTGGCTTCCGCCTTGTCCCCCATGGCCTGGATCGCCTGCGGCGGCGGGCCGATAAAGCAGATGCCCAACTCCGCGCAGGCGGCGCTGAATGCGGCGTTCTCGGAGAGAAAGCCATAACCGGGATGGATCGCGTCCACCCCGTTTCCCTGGGCGATGGCCAGCAGGCGCTCCACATTCAGGTA
>JAPUIH010000321.1 GCA_027297205.1 SAR324 cluster bacterium
CTGTCCGTTACGGGTCTTGCCCATTTCCCCTTGTGCCGCAATAGGCGATACTCGGCAGGATAGATTCGGCCGAGGAAACACGCGGTGCCTGGCCGCGCCCTCTCCAAACCATCACAAGGGAAAGCGATGATCGATCTGGATGCCGCCATCAAGAAAGCCCTGCTGGCCAAGGAGCAGGCGGTCTTGACCGCCTACCGTGCGCTGAAAACCAAGGCCGGGATGAAGCTGACCGAACCGGGCCGCGACGAGAAGGCGCGGGGCGCGCTGAGCGAGGAGGAACAGACCGCGCTGGTGCGAAAAGAAATCAAGGAGCGCCAGGAATCAAACGAGTACCTCGACCCCTCACGCCCGGAATATGCCGTCAACACGGCCATCATCGCGGAGTTGGAACAGCACTTGCCCGCCGCCATGTCCGCGGAGGATACGGAGGCGGCGATCCGGCAGGCCATCTCGGCGGTGCAGCCCGCGGGCCCCAAGGAGATGGGCAAGGTGATGGCCGCCCTGCGCCAAGCCGCGCCGGGCATCGACATGGGCGCCGCCTCCGCGCGCGTGAAAGCCCTGCTGGCCCAGGAATCCGGCGGCTAAACCTCGTTCAGGACGAACCGCGGCTTTTCGCCTTTTTCCACCACCCGCCGCACGTTGTCGTAAGCCCAGTCGTAGTTGCGCTGGGAGGATTCCACCGAAACCCCCGCCATGTGGGGCGTCATCACAATGTTCTTCGCGGTCAGCAGCGGATTGTCGGAAGGGAAGGGTTCCTCGGCGAACACGTCAATGCCCGCGCCGGCCAGCCGCCCCGAGTTGAGCGCGTCGGCCAGGGCCTGCTCGTCGATGATGCCCCCCCGCGCGCAGCAGACCAGATAGGCGCCCGGCTTCATGAGGGAAATAGCATGGGCGTCGATCATGCCCGCCGCGGTGGGATTGAAATTCACGTTGATGCTCACCACGTCGGAAACCGCGAGCAATTCATCCTTTCCCATCTGCTTGGCGCCCACACCTTCCACCACCGCGGCTTCGATTTCGCGGATGTCGTTGTAGGCCACTTCCATGCCGAATCCCCGCGCGCGCTTGGCGAGTTCATAGCCCGTGTCGCCCAGGCCGAAGATGCCCAGGGTTTTGCCCCTCAGTTCGATGCTGCTGGAAAAGATCATGCGCGCCTCGCCCCACTGCACCTGCTTGGTGAGCTCGTTGGCGGGCACGATGTTGCGCACCAGCGCGGCGATGAGCGCCATGCCATGATCCGCCACCGCATCCCGGTTCACCCCGGCTACGTTGCAGCAGGGAATGCCCAGCTTTGCCGCCGCTTCCAGGTCCAGCTTTTCGTAGCCCACGCCGAAGCGCTGCACGATCTTCACTTTGGAGCAGGCGCGCAGCAGTTGCTCGGTCACCGGCTCGTTGGCCACCATCAGCGCGTCCGCGTCGCCGATCTTGGCCAGGTCCGCTTCGTCGTAGATTCCTTCCGCGTTCGCCGCGATCATCAGCGGCGCTTCGCCCGTGTAATCGGTAATCTTCGAGATAAAGTCCGGCCGGTTGCTGGCCAGGTAGGCGATCTTCACTTTTTTCGCTCCATGGGATAAGGGAAAATGGCGCTGCAGCCCAAATATCGGGCATGCCGCGAGCCGCAATCCGATTTATTTATGGCCTTTACCCGCGATTGTCCAGCCCCGCGCCGCTTTCCCGCGTGGAGCGGGCACGGCGGCAGGAGAGATTGATGACCACGACCCATTTCTTCCCTTGGGAACGCCTCTGCGGCGCGGCCCGCGACCTTTGCGCCGCCAGCGGCTCTCCCGAGGCGGAGGCCGAGCTGGTCTCCCAGCGCCTGCTCAAGGCCAATCTGGCCGGGCACGATTCCCACGGCATCATCCGGCTGGCCATGTACATGCAGTGGATGCGCGACGGCTGGGTCGAGCCGGGCCGCACACCGGAGATCGTGCGGGACAACGGCGCCACATGCCTGATCGACGGCAACCGCGGCTATGGCCAGGTGGCCGCCGAGTATGCCATGGGCGTGGCCATCGAGCGGGCGCAGGCCCATGGCATCGCCGGGGTGGGCGTGACGAACCTGAGCCATATCGGGCGGCTGGCCGACTATGCCATCAGCGCCGCCAAGGCCAACATGCTGGGCATGGTCTTCACCGCCACGGGCGGCAAATCGGTGCTCGTGGCGCCGGGGGGCGGCCGCACGGCCCGCATGTCCACCAATCCCATGGCCGTGGGCTTTCCTTCCGACCGCGATCAGCCCATCGTGTTCGACATGGCCACCAGCGCCTACGCGGAAGGCAAGTTCCGCGTGATGCAGGACGCGGGCGCGGCCTCCCCGGAAAACAAGATCATCGACAAGGACGGCCGCCCCACCACAAACCCGGAGGACTTCTTCTCCGGCGGCGCCATCCTGCCCGCCGGAGGCTACAAGGGCTATCTGCTCAACTTCATGGTGGAAGCCCTGGCAGGGCTCATCACCGGCGGGGGCTACTTGGGCAAGCAGGAAAACCCGCTCTTCAACAACTGCTCCATGATGATCGTGATCGACGTCTCCCGCTTCCGCGCCCTGCCCGAATTCAAGGAAGACCTGGAAGGCCTTGTGAGGTACCTCAAGCAATCGCCCCCCCAGCCGGGCGAAGAGGTGCTCTACCCCGGCGAACTGGAAGCCCGCCGCGAAGCCGAACGCCTGCGCACGGGAATTCCCCTGGCCGATAAGACCGTGCAAAACCTGCAGGCGGAAATGGAGCGCTACGGCGTGAAGGTGAATCTGCTGGAACTGACCCAGGAGGCCCCCGCCCCGCCGGCGTCGTAATGCCCAAGCGGCAGGACATCCCGCCGCCCCAGGCCATCGACCACGGAGAATTCCGCATGCCCGATAAGCTGATCCCCGCCACCATCGTGGGCAGCTACCCTCAGCCGGACTGGCT
>JAPUIH010000322.1 GCA_027297205.1 SAR324 cluster bacterium
GACATCGTGGCCTTCGCGGGACTGTCCGGGGATTACAACCTGGTGCACACGGACGAAACATTCGCCGCGGGCACGCCCTTCGGCACGCGCATCGCCCACGGCCCGCTGGGGCTCTCGGTGGCCATCGGCCTGCTCTCCCGCCTCAACGTGCTCGACGACACGGCCCTGGCCCTGCTGGAGCTGGGCTGGCAGTTCAAGGCGCCGATCCGCATCGGGGATACAGTGCGCGTGCGCGCCAAAGCCTTCGAAAAACGCGAGACCCGCCACGTGGAGCGGGGCATCGTCAAGCTGCGGCTGGAAGTAATCAACCAGCAGGACGAAACCGTGCAGGAGGGAACAATGACCGTGATGCTGCGCCGCCGCCCGGCGGAATAGCCTGGATATTTCACAATCAGTTAATTAGAACCGAAATACCGACAATCCGGAATTATTCACATTACACAGGGTTGATTTTAGCAAGCTCACGGCATGCCGTGGTTTAATTCCGCTCGATAAACTCCAGGACCGAGTCGAAGGTCGTATCGTGGATCACCACGCGCTCAGGCTCATCTGTCACCGTGATAGGGCTGGTTGCCTGGCCGATAACCTTTCGAACGGCATCGAGGCCATTGGTTTGAAACACCACCGCGCCGAATATGGACGGGCGGCCGGCCATGGACGAAGCCGATTCGCCATATCGATGCAAATAAGATGCGGGGGAAAGCACCGTGATCCGCGAACCGGACAAGGGAACCCCCAGAGATTCGGAATCTCCCTCCACCTCCGACTGCAAAAGTTTGGCGAATGTTCCGGCTTCATCCCTGAAATTCTCCGAAACCACCACGAACTCACTGATGGTGGCGGCACCGTTGAGATGGTTCTGCCATTCAGTACGCCAGATCAGGTGGGGCGTACCGTGCTCGCAAAAATAGACCCGCCCGCCAGGGAATACATCGGATCGCACCGTGACCGTCCTGAATCTTGCGGGAAATTCTCCATCGGGCAATTTCACCGGTCGGGAAAAGGCATTGGGAGGGTCTGCGTCCATGCCCAGATTTTTCAAATGTGAGTATACGGCATCCACATCCGGAGATTTGAAGACCAAGCCATTGATGCCGATGGGCGCTTCGGCGATATAGGGACGCTGATGTTCTCCCCCGGGCGGAAGGCCGATCAGTTCCAAGAAGTTATCACCGAACATCATCAGGTGGTTAATGGAGCCATGGGAGTGGTAACCACGCTCGGTCAGGGAAAATCCCAAATCCTCATAAACCGCTTCGGCTCGATCCAAGTCAAATCGCGCGTTGATGACCGTGTGATCCAATTGCGGCAATCCTGTCATTATTCACTCCTTGTCCCGGCGCCGGCCACGGCCACCGCGCATTCGCTTGCAGGGCGGGCGTAAGTCGTCTGCAAGGATAATAGCAGTGCGAGGCTTACCCCGCCCACTGCCAGCTCACTGGGTCGCCCAGCCCTTCGACCGCTGCACCGCCTTGCGCCAGCCATCGAGCAGGGGCTGCATTTCCGCTCTTGAGCGCTGGGGCGTAAAGCGCCGCTGCTCGCTCCATAGGCTGCCGACGGCCGCCTGGTGCGGCCACACGCCCACGGCCAACCCGGCCAGAAAGGCCGCGCCCATGGCCGTGGTTTCCACGATGCGGGGGCGGCTCACCTCGATCCCCATGGTGTCGGCCTGGAACTGGCAGAGGAAATCGTTGCTGGCGGCCCCGCCGTCCACGCGCAGAATAGGCACTTGCAGCCCCGTGTCCCGCAGCATGCACTCCAGCACTTCCCAGCTCTGGTAGGCGATCGCCTCCAGGCCCGCACGCACCAGGTGGTTGCGGCTGCTGTCCCGGGTCAGGCCGAGAATCGTGCCACGGGCATAGGGGTCCCAGTGGGGCGCGCCCAGGCCCACGAATGCGGGCACGATGTACACCCCGCCCGTATCCGGCACGGCCAGGGCCATGCCTTCGGATTCCGCGGCATCAGCCATCAGGCCCAGCCCGTCGCGCAGCCACTGCATGAGCGCCCCCGCCACGAACACCGCGCCTTCCAGGGCATAGGTGACCTCCCCGCCCATGCGCCAGGCAATGGTGGTGAGCAACCCGTGATCGGAGCGCACGGCCTCTCCGCCGGTGTTGATGAGCATAAAGCAGCCGGTGCCGTAGGTGTTCTTGATGGTGCCGGGGGCAAAGCAGGCCTGGCCGAAGAGCGCGGCCTGCTGATCGCCCGCGATGCCGGCGATGGGGATTTCCGCGCCCAGCACATGCTTTGCCGTATGCGCGGCGACGCCGCTGGAGTCACGCACATCGGGCAGGGTCTCGCGCGGGATTTCCAACTTGTCCAGGATGGTCTGGTCCCAGTCCCCTTCGAATATGTTGTAAACCATGGTGCGCGACGCGTTGCTGGCGTCCGTGGCGTGTACTGCGCCCCCCGTGAGGTTCCAGATCAGCCAACTGTCCACGGTGCCGAAGGCCAGCTTGCCCGCCGCGGCCAGCTCTTTTGCCCCCGGGATTTCCCGCAGTATCCATTGCATTTTTGTGCCGGAAAAATAGGGATCGATGACCAGCCCCGTGCGGGCGCGCACTTCCGCCTCGAAGCCCTCGGCCTTGAGCCCATCGCAGATGGCCGCCGTGCGCCGGCATTGCCACACGATGGCCGGGCCCAGGGGCTCGCCGCTCTCCCTATGCCAGGCCAGGGTGGTTTCGCGCTGGTTGGTGATGCCGATGGCGGCGATATCCTCCGCTCCAATGCCGGCCTTGGCCAAGACGCCCTCGATGGTGCGGCGCTGGGTGCCCCAGATTTCGTGCGGATCCTGTTCCACCCAGCCCGCATGGGGATAAGCACAGGCCAGGGGGGCGCTGTCCATGGCCAGCACGGCGCCCGCCTCGTCGAACAGGATACTGCGGGAAGAAGAGGTGCCTTGGTCCAGGGCCAGTACGATCCGTGCCACGGAGTTCTCTCCCAATGGGGCCGTCGGCCAAGGTTGTGCCACGCCGCGGGCGGACGGCACGGCTGCAATGATCGCGGAAAGCAGCTAGGGACTACCCCATCGCCTCCGCAAAATCAATTCGCCCGCCCCGCCGGTCGGCAGGCATCACGGTGATTGGAGATGATTTTTTAGCGCCGGGCGTGGTAGGAAAGTTTCCATCCGGCGTTCCCCATGACCCGCGTGCGGCGGGCTTCATCGGCGCACGGTCCACTGCGCTTCGAGCGGCATAGGAGCCCGCGGGGCGGGCGTTCCACCAACCTGGCAGGCACGGCATGGCGGCAAAACAGAATGAGCTGGACCCGACCGATTTTGCACCGGTCGTGGGCGGGGTGGTGACGGAGAATCAGAGCTTCGACTCGAGTGAGTCCACCATCTACAACTGGGACTACGGCGTCAATTCGCAGGCCCTGCGCAGGCTCTACGAGCTTGGCAAGAATTCCCAGTGGAACGCCACGCAAGACCTGGACTGGGACACGGACGTCGATCTGGAGCAGGATCTGTTCGAGCCGGATGCAATGGTCGCGGAGGAGGACTGGTTCAAGAAGCTCACGCCCCGGGAACGCACGCACCTGGTAACCGAGATCAACACCCAGACCCTGAGCCAGTTTCTGCATGGGGAGCAGGGCGCGCTGATTGCCACCTCCCAGCTGGTGGGCTCCGTGCCGGACATGGACGGGAAGTTCTACGCCGCCACCCAGGTGGTCGACGAGGCGCGGCATGTGGAGGTCTTCAGCCGTTACGTACGGGAAAAGACCAACGGCGCCTACGACATCACCGAAAGCCTGTTCGGCCTGCTGAAGTCCGTGTCCGCGGAAAGCCGCTGGGACTTCAAGTTTCTGGGCATGCAACTGCTGGTGGAGGGCCTGGCCCTGGCCGCCTTCATTAATATGTCCGGCCGTTGCAAGGAGCCGCTGCTGAAGCGGCTGTTGCGGCTGGTGATGCAGGACGAGGCCCGCCATGTGGCCTACGGGGTGCTCTCCCTGCGCAGCTACTACGATGACATGGAGCAGCAGCAGCGGCGAGAGCGGCAGGAGTTCGTGTACGAGGCCACCATCCGCATGCGGGACCGCCTGTTCAGCACCCAGGCCCATGAGCGGGTGGGAATCGGCAAAAAGTTGATCGAGGATTTCATGACGCGCAGCGAGCAGGTAAAGAAGTTCCGCACGCTGATGTTCGTGAACGTGGTGCCCAATATGAAAAAGATCGGCCTGCTGAACGGCTTTCTGGAGCAGAAGTTCGGGGAGATGGGTATCCTCGCTCTGCAGGATTTCGATTCGGACGCCCTGCTGCAAAGCTATATCGCAGGCGATAACAGCCCGGCCGCCGACCGGAAGCAGCCCTGAGGCAGCACCGGAACCCGGCGCCGCGAGCCAGGCTTAAGCCCGGTTGCATGCGTTGCCGGGGCGAATACAGCCTATGGAGGAATTTCCAATTCGTCCCTATTGAGGCTAGTCTTTGGCAATGACCGCACAAGTTTCACATATTTCCGGGGAGGCAACATGACTCAAGCCGCCGTGGCCGCAGCAGATTACCAGAGAATCGAGGTACGGCCCTTGACGCCAAGCATCGGCGCGGAAATACACAGCGTCGACCTGACCCAGCCCCTGGACGAGCAGACCTTTCAGGAAATTCACGCGGCCTTTCTGGCACATCAGGTAATTTTCTTCCGTGACCAGCAGATCGACATTGAACAGCACAAGGCCTTCGGGCGCATGTTCGGGGAGTTGCACATCCACCCCGCCGCCCCGTCGCCCGAGGGACACCCGGAAATCCTGGTGATTCATGCGGATGAAAAGTCCAAATTCGTGGCGGGCAATACCTGGCACTCGGACGTGAGCTGCGACGCGGAGCCGCCCCTGGGCAGCATTCTGCACATGCACACCCTGCCTTCCTCCGGCGGCGACACCATGTTTGCCAGCATGTACGCGGCTTACGAGGCGCTGTCGGAGACCATGCGGAAGTTTCTCTCCGGGCTGACCGCCGTGCACGGTTCGGAGCATGTCTACCGCGGGCGATACAAGGACTTCGGGGTGGAGGACGCCGGCAAGGTTTATCCGAAAAACGAGCACCCGGTGGTGCGCACCCATCCTGAGTCTGGACGCAAGGGGCTGTACGTAAACTCGGGCTTCACCACCCGCATCAATGGACTGGAGAAATCGGAAAGCCGGGCGCTGCTGGACTTCCTGTTCGCCCATGTGGCCCAGCCGGAGTTCCATTGCCGCTTCAAGTGGGCCGAGAACTCCATCGCCTTCTGGGACAACCGCTGCGTACAGCACTATGCCCTGTGGGATTACTATCCCCAGGTGCGCCACGGCTTGCGGGTCACCGTAAAAGGCAGCAAACCGGTTTAGCGATCACCCGGCGGGCGCGGTGCTGTCTCCGAGTTCCCACCCGCCGGCCCGGACACGCCCCCCTGGCGCAGCCGGCAGGGGTTGGCCGCCGCGGCGCCACTCTCGAATTTTCACACGGATGGTGGTAGGATATCGTGGGTATTTAAACCGGCATCCGTTTTCCCAGCAACGTGGAGAGCGCAATGGAACAGGCCATATTTGCAGCGGGCTGCTTCTGGGGCGTGGAGGAGGCGTTCCGCCCCGTAACGGGCGTCAAGGCCACGGCCGTGGGCTATAGCGGGGGCAAGACCGTAGACCCCACCTATGAGCAGGTCTGTACGGGCAATTCCGGCCACGCGGAAGTGGTGAGGGTGGAGTACGATCCGTCCCAAGTGACCTATCAGCACCTGCTGGAACTGTTCTGGAACAGTCACGATCCCACCACCCTCAACCGGCAGGGCCCGGACGTGGGCACCCAGTACCGATCGGCGATCTTCTTCCTCGGCGCGGAGCAGGAGGCGCTGGCCCTGGCCTCCAAAGAGGCCGCGCAGCGCTCGGGCCGCTTCGAGCGGGAGATCATGACGGAAATCACCCCGGCCTCGCAGTTCTACATGGCCGAGGATTATCACCAGCTGTATTTCCAGAAGCGGGCGCGCAAGGTGTTCGGGCTATTCTAGGTCAAACGGCGCGGGCGGGCGGGCGGCTAGGCCGCCGGGGCATCCCCGGCCACGGTGGTGCGGTGCATCACGCGGCGGTACTTGGCCTCGTCCCAGGGGCGGCCGCGGTGCAGCAGGCAGCGGTTGTCCCACATCACCAGGTCCTTGTCCGACCACTTGTGCAGGTAGGTAAACCGGGGCTGGATGACCCATTCCAGCAGCTCGGCCAGCAGAGCCCGCCCTTCCTCCACGGGCATGCCCAGGATGTGCGAGGCGTGACGGCCCACATAGAGCGTCTTTTTTTCCGAATTGGACAGGGTGCGCACCACCGCCTGGGGCACGGGAGGCAGCGCGGCCTCCTGCTCCGGCGTGAGCAGTTCCTCCCCCAACAGACCCTGCGAGTAGGCAAAGCTGTGCTCGGACACCAGTCCTTCTAGGCTTCGCTTTCGTTCTTCCGGCAGGGCCTCGTAGGCCAGGCGCATGTTGGCGAACTCCGTCTCGCCCCCCCGCGGCGGCACTTCCCGCCCGGAAAGCAGGGAGGCCAGCGCCGGGACGCGCTTGAAGGAACTGTCGGTGTGCCAGCGCTGATTGCCGGACAAATAAAGCGAACGCTTGGAGGAGGGATCCAGAATCTTGTCCTCCTTGTCCACATTGGACAGGTCGGCGATCTCGTCGAATATACCAGCCACCGCCGTAACCGTTTTCTCCAGCTCTCCGAAGCGGCTGCTGAACGCAGCCTGGGTCTCGTCGGTGAAATCCTGCCCGTGAAAGACCAGCAACGAATACTCGTAAAACGCCGCCTCGATATCGGCGAAGGTGGCGTCATCCATCGGCCCCGTCAGGTCCACGCCGGTAATCTCCGCGCCGTAGCCGGGCAGCAGTTTCTTAATTGAAAGTCCCATCAGCGTCCTCCTCCGCAGCCTAACAGCAGGGCAGCCTAGCGGGTTTGCACACCACGCCATCATGCCGCGCGGCGCCCCGGTCCCATATTTTGCGGCCACCATAGCGCATAGTCCTCTTACATGGAACGCCGAACCGGGGGGCAGTGGGCACTCCGTTTTTCCCCGGCTTCGTTTCCAATCCTTTGCAAGGGTGGTATGAGCCATCGTTGGTAACCACCGCTCCGGGCGGCAATTCCGCCACGCAGGCGAATACCGCGGGGGCGCCACCGCCCAGGGTGTCATGGAAGGACAGCCAGCCGCACAGCATCCCCCGCCCGCGGCGGGTTGGGCATTGCTGAGACATCACCTCGGGGCAACGGGCAGGCTGGCCGGGCCGGTGATGATCGCCCGCTCCGGCGCGCTGATCATGATCACCTCGGATGTAATCATGACCGGGCGGGCGGGAGCGCGGGAGCTGGCCTACTACGGCCTGGGCTTCGCCCCCGCCCAAAACCTGTTCGTGATCGGTATCGGCTTTCTGATGGGTGCGATGGTGCTCACGGCCCAGGCCCAGGGGCGGGGCGAACTGCCGGCCTGCGCCACGATCTGGTACGTGGCCATGCTGCACGGACTGCTGGCGGGGCTGGGCTTCATGGCCTTGGCCCTGGGCGGGGAGTGGTTTTTCCGGGTGACGGGGCAGGCGCCCGATCTCGCCGCGGGCGGGGCGGGGGTGCTGCGCATGATGGCCCTGGGCCTGCCCGGTGTGATGCTTTACCTGGCGACGGCGCAGTTCATGGACGGCTTGAGCCGCCCCAAGGCCAACATGGTGCTGATGCTGTTCGCCAACCTGATCAACATCCTGTTGAACTGGCTATTGATCTACGGCCATGGGGACTTCCGGGGCATGGGCGCCGAAGGCGCCGCCCTGGCCACCTCCATCACCCGCTGGCTGATGTGGATCGGGCTGGCAGGTTACGTGCTGCTCATGCCGGGCGCGCGGCGCTATGGTGTGCTGGCCGCGCCCCGGGGCGCACGGGAAGTCAGCCGCAAGATGATCCGGATGGGCCTGCCGGTGGGGCTGGCCCACGGGCTGGAAGCCAGCGCGTTCACGGCCATCGTCATTCTTGCCGGACGGCTGGGGGCGTTGCAGTTGGCCACCTACCAGATTGCGCAGAACCTGTTCGTGAATGCCTACATGTTGGCCATTGGCCTGGCCACGGCCACCAGCGTGCGGGTGGGCAATGCGGTGGGCCGCCGGGAGCGCAACGGGGTGGCCTGGGCCGGCTGGACGGGACTGGGCATGGGCGCTGGAGTGCTGCTCTGCGTGTCCGCGGCCTACCAGGTCTTTGCCCAGCCCCTGGCCGGGTTTTACTCCACGCACCCCTCAGTGCTCGAGCTCGCCTATCCGGCAATCGCCGTGGCGGCCTATTTTGTCGTGGCGGACGGAATACAGGGCGTGGCAGTGGGAGCCCTGCGGGGCACCGGGGACGTATGGATGCCCACGATGCTGGTGGCGTGCGGCTTTTGGGGCATCTCCTTGCCCATGGGCTACGTCACCGCGTTCAATCTCGGTTGGGGCGTGGACGGCCTGTTGTGGGGGCTGGCCGCCGGCGCCCTGGCCGCGGCCATTCTGCTGTTATGGCGCTTTGCCGCCGTCGCCCGCCGGGAAGTGGCCCCGCTCTAGATTGGCGCGCCCGCGGATTTCCGGCCAGATGCTTTTCAATGGCCGTATTTGCGTATATGGATTTGGGGAACGCAGGGCGGCGCTTCTCCTCGCGCGGTGCGGCCCCGGATAAAACCTGACTCTCTCACTTAAGCGGACCAAGTAAATGGCAAAGAAATTCGTTTCCTGGAACGTCAACGGCCTGCGGGCCTGCATCAAAAAAGGATTCTACGATTTTTTGGCGGATGCGGCCCCGGACGTGCTGTGCATTCAGGAATGCAGGGCCAATCCGGATCAGGTGGAGCTGGATCTGCCCGGCTACCGGGTGTTTTGGAATCCGGCGGAGAAAAAGGGCTACTCGGGCACCATCGTGCTGAGCAGGGAAGACCCCTTGCATGCCAGCTTCGGCATGGGCAATCCCAAGCATGACAACGAGGGCCGCATAATTACCCTGGAATACCCCCACCACTATCTGGTGACCGTGTACACGCCCAACTCCGGGAACGAGTTGGTACGGCTCGCCTACCGCACCCAGGAATGGGACGTGGATTTTCTGGCCTACGTGAAGGGGCTGGAGCGGAGCAAGCCGGTCATCTTCTGCGGCGACCTGAACGTGGCCCACAGGGAAATCGACTTGGCCAATCCTCAGTCCAACCACAGGAACGCCGGATTTACGCCGGAGGAGCGCAAGAGTTTCGACAATATCCTGGCCGCGCAGTTCATCGACACTTTCCGCGAATTCACCAAAGAAGGTGGCCACTACACCTGGTGGAGCATGCGCAGCGGCGCCCGCGAGCGGAACATCGGATGGCGCCTCGATTACTTCTGCATCTCCCCCACCCTGCGCGGCACCATGCTCAGCTCGCACATTCTCCCGCAAGTGATGGGCTCGGACCATTGCCCGGTCGTATTGGAGATGGAGTCCTGAGGCCTGGCAATCCAGCAATGGCGCAGTGTTAGTGATCCGGCGCGCCGGCACAGCGGAAGCCCACCATGTCCAGCCCGATATCCGGCGGATTTCCGTGGCGGTAGGATGTGCGCAGGCAATGGGGATTGTTGCCCCAGCCCCCACCGCGCAGCACCACCTGCTTGGGGCGGCCGGGGAACGGGCTGGCAGTCCACTCCCAGACGTTGCCGGCCATATCCAACGCGCCAGAGGGCGAGGCGCCACCGGGAAAGCTGCCGACCGGGGCATGGCGCAGGTAGCCGTCCGCGTCGTCCGGGGCGCAACAAGGCACGGTGCCGAAGTTCGCCAGGCGTTCGCCTCTGGCCAGCGGCAGGTCATTGCCCCAGGGATAGCGCCGTCTATCGGTACCCCGCGCGGCAAACTCCCATTCCTCCTCCGTGGGCAGGCGCAGCCCGTAAAAGGCGCAAAACCGCATCGCGTCGCGGGCGCTCACCTGCACCACCGGATGCGCGGGCCCATAGGCGTTGGGTCGTCCCGCGCCCGAGGGGTTGCGCCAGTGCGCGCCGGAGACCCGGCGCCAGCTTTTGTCCCACACGTAGCCGAATCCCCCGCGCTCCGCGTCGGTGCGGTATCCAGTGGCGGCCACGAAGGCGGAGAACTGGCGGTTGCTCACTTCCAGCTTCATCAGGCGGAACGGCCTGACGGCGGCCTCCCGCGCCACCTCGTCCGGTTCCCCGGCGGGATCGCCCATTACGAACCTCCCGCCGGAAACGGCCACGAATGGCGCATCGAGCAGGGGCGCACCGGCCAGCCCGTGGAGCGGAACGAGCAGCAGCGCGGTGAACAGGCAGGCGGTATCCCGGAACGCGCGCAGCTTGCCCCTCGATGCGGCAAGGGGCGGTTGGGACCGCGCGCTCAAAATGCCACCTTTTCCAGAAACACCAGCAGCGTCAGCACCAGCAGATATATGCTGATCAGGGCCTGCACGCCGGCAATGCTGCGCACCCAGCGGGTGCCCCGCAGGTGGTATTCCTCCCGCTGACAATGGATGAACAGGTCGTCCATGTTGAATATCTTGCCGCCGATATTGAATGCGGCCAGGAAACTGAACCAGAACGCCATCAGCAACCCCCGCAAGTTGCCGGCCCTCAGTACTTCTTCCCGAATACGGTCATTGGAACTGAAAAACCTGCCCTGGGGAGTGACCTTCCAGATTTGCCCGAAGCGTTCCGAGGGCCGGAGCAGGGGCACCATGTACACGAATCCGAATACGACCACGAGCAAGCAAATGATGCCGAAGGGCCGGTAAGGGGAGGCGCCGTATTCTATGGGCAGTTCGAGAAAGAAATATTGCATTAGGCTCACCAACCGCTCCGGCAGACTGCCCTCGTTGCTCACCTTCTGCCGCAGACCCCGCCGCAGGGCGTAAGTGATCTCCAGTACCTGCCGTTTGTAGCCCTCTCGCGTCAGGGCGCGCCGCAATTCCCGCAAGGGCCGGGCATCCAGATAAAAAGTCATCAGCCCCAGATTTTTCGAGCGCGCCAAGGAATCCAAGTTTTTAGCGAGAGCGGCCAAATAAGCCTCGTTGGGCTCGAAAACCACCCCAGTCATGTCCACATCATCCAGACGGGTGCCGTGCAGCTTGTTGGCGAAGAGGTTTATTCCGCGCAAGGAAGCCCCGGTCAGGTCCGCCCCGGAGAGATTGGTGTCGTAGAGGAAGGCATTGTCCAACACCGCGCCAAACAATTGTGCACCTTCCAGGTTGGTTAGCTTGAGCCCCGCGCCGTCGAGATTGGCGTCGATCAATTGGGCACCACGCAAGTCGGCAAGTTCCAGGCCGGCATTGGCCAGCACGGCCTGGGTCAAATCCGCGCCCTGCAGATCCGCGCCGTTGAGGGTGGCGTCGCGCAGGTCGGCCCCGGACAGATTGGCCCCGGCCATGCCCGCACCCGCCAAATTGGCGCCGCGCAGATCGGCTCCGCTCAAGTTCGCGCCGCGCAAGTCCGCACCGGCCAGATTTGCATCCCGCAGATCGGCTTTGCTTAATAGCACCTGCCGCATTTGTGCGTCTTGCAGGTTGGCGGAGGACAGGAGCGCACCGCCCATGATGGCGTGGCTGAAGTTTGCCCCCGCCAATTGCGCCCCGCTGAGCTTGACGCCACTCAGCTCCGCGGCCCTCAGCACCACGCCGGGATAGCGCAGATTGACCAGGTCGCGCCCGGACAGATCGGCCCGGCGGGGATCTTCCATTTTTTCCTGGGGAATCAGGCCGGAGTCGATGCCCGCGGCATCGAGGAACTTCGGGTCTCCCAGCTCCGCCAGCCACAGGATATGGTCCGCCACGATTTTCCGCACGGCCCGGCCCGCTTCTCCTTGCTGGGCCAAGACCCCCTGCGCGCACGATATGAGCACTGCGCCCGCCAGCAGCGCGACCCTCAGCACCCATATGCGGATCAGGCCCAGCGGCCCACCGCCCCCGCCCCCTGGGCGAAAGGTTCGGGATCCCGTTGCATGTGGATCGGCTATGTCTCTATGTGCCGCCATTAATTATCGCCTCACGCGGGGCATTGCAGAAGGACAGTCCCTAGCGTGCGCCATAGACGGGCGCGTCGGGATAGAAGGCCCGAAAGCGGTCATTGAGAATAGGGTTGTACATGGCCCGGCCCAGTTTGCTGCCCTTCAGTTTGCCTTGCACGGCCTCTCCGGTAAGCCAGGACCACAGGCTCGCGGTCTGCTTGTCCCGCAGCAGTGCCTTGCCAAAGCGGTCCTTGCGGCCGGCCAGCTCGAAGGTGAGGGCCCGGCCGCCGGCCTTGCGGTTCCAGGCGGTGGCCGTACCCGAGTCTTCGGAGTAAAACACCAGCAGCTGCTCGCTGTTGAAACGGTCGTTCACGACCGGCCGCCGCTCGAGCACCGCAAAGGGATAGAGCTTGGCCTTGAAGCGCACCACCACCGCCAAGCCGATTTTGCGGGGGCCACGCAGGCCTTTGTACGTGCCCATGAAGCCGCCACGGCGATGGCCCGGCAGCACCAGGGTTTGTGGATAGGCTTGCTTCCAGTTGGCCCAGGTGGTGACGGTGGAAGGCATGAAGGTCAGCTGCTTACCCTTCAGGGGGCCGTGCTCGGCCCGGCCGGTGGCATGCACCCACAGGGAGCCTGTATTGTGGTCGTACATGACGAAGGAATTCTCGTAGAGAATCCCCGCATGGCCAAAGTTGAGCACCTGACCGCCTAACTCGCGTCTATACACGATAGACGACTGGCAAAGCGGTCACCACGATACGGCGATGGGCGTCCCGCCGATGGTGTCGTTCCCCAACTCATGCACCCCCATGATGGTGATGGGATAGGCCTTGGCCTCACCGCCATGGGCGACGCCTATCACTGCGTCCCGCGCGAAGATTACACGCTGCGCTTCGGCCTCGGCCGCGCTGAGCATGCGCGGGTTGTCGAAGACGGGGAAAGCATCCCTGGGCACCGCCTGATATCCGATTGGTGCTGCATCGCAGGCGGATACGCTCAATATCAACAAACCGGCCGCCAGCAATTGCAGCCTGGAGAATCCGTACCACGGCATCGCATCAGCCTCCCCGAATGTGCCCAGATTAACGGACGGCCCGCTGTCAAGCCGCCGCACCCTATCTGATTAGAATTAAGGCAATTTCCGCCTATTTGCCGTAATGTCCGGCACAAAGTCCTTTGCGCGGCAAGGCGCCCGGCCGCGGTGGGTCTGCGCGTCCGCGCGGATTGATCGTTGACCCGAGGGCAGCGCCATGCCCTCCGGCGCGGCCCGCCATGGCATGAAAGGATAGCCAACCCTGCCACTGGATGCTATTTTGCGCTGATCCGGCTTGAATTGCAGCGTCAATCCTATCGCAATATATTCGCGTCGGCCGGCATGGCGGAAGCATGAATACCGAGCAGGTTGGGGAGAATCGCATGGTGCAGGATAACGAGTGGTTGATTCTGGACGCATTCCGTAACGTACTGGGCCCGTACGCCCCCGAGGAAATCAGACGCCGGGTCCAGCAGAACCCGAATTTTTTCGTGTATTTGCGGGATCATGAGGAATGGGTGCCCGTGGAGGCACTGTCCGAATTGACAGGCCTGGGCGCGCGGGACGCAAAGCAAGGCTACGCCCAGGCCAGCACGAGGGAGATGGAGCGGGCCATCGACGAGTTGATGGGGGTTTGCAGGGGCATTATCGCCGACGGCAAGGTCGTGCCGCACGAGGCGGACTATCTGGTCACCTGGCTGGAAAAACATCAATCGATAGTGGGCATGTGGCCGGCCTCCGTCCTGACGGGGCGGCTGCAGCGAATCTACGCCGATGGGATCGTGGACGAGTGGGAGCAGGAAGAACTGGCGGAGCTGCTGGGGAGGATCGTCGGCGAAAAGCCGGGCTTCAAGGACGCCATCCGCCTGGCCAGTGAGCGGGCGGTCGATTTTCCGGAGCCGCGCATAGAATTCGCCGGCAAGGCGTATAGTTTCACGGGCCGCTTCGCCTATGGCCCCCGCAGCAAATGTGTGGAGGCGGTGGAAAGCCGGGGCGGCATGTTCCATCAGTTTCCCAATCTTGATACGGACTACCTGGTGGTCGGCGCCCTGCAGGGAAAGAAATGGGAACTGGCCAACAAGGGCAAGAAAATCGAGTACGTGGTGACCACTCCGGAGGCCCGCTCCAAGACGGCCATCATTTCCGAGGAAAACTGGACTTATCATCTGTAGCGGGAAGCCCGGGGGCGGCCCCCGAAAGCAGGGGTGCGGCAAGCAAACCCCCAAAAGGCAATGTGCCGGAAACACGCGAAGAAAGGGACGGAGTGAGCGAAAAAGTAAGCAAAAGCGAATCGGAATGGAAGGAAAAACTGACCCCCGAACAATACCGCGTGTTGCGGGAACAAGGTACCGAGCCCGCCTTCAGCGGCGCCCTTTGGGACAGTAAAACCACGGGCACCTACCACTGCGCGGCCTGCGAACAGGCGCTGTTTCGTTCCGAAAAGAAGTTCGAGTCCCAATCGGGCTGGCCCAGCTTCTATCAGCCCATCGGCGAGGCCAACGTGGTCACGGAGCCGGACCGTTCCCGTGGCATGGTGCGCACGGAGGTAACCTGCGCCCGCTGCGGCTCCCATCTGGGGCACGTGTTCGAGGACGGGCCTCCCCCCACCGGCCTGCGCTACTGCATGAATTCCCTTGCCATGACCCTGGATGCGGATGACGCGGACTGAGCGGCCGCGGCGGGGGCAGGCGTCCGGATCGGGAGTCCCGGAGTGCGGACGGGAGCCACGCACATGCTGAATCACGCCGCAAACAATATTTTTAGGGGTGAAGGACATGGAGGAAAAACGCGACCTTGTCGGATATGGCAATAACCCACCACGGCTGAGCTGGCCCAACGGCGCCCGCCTGGCCGTCTCGCTCGTGCTCAACTACGAGGAAGGCTCCGAGCGCTCCTTCGCGATGGGGGATCCCGACCAGGAAGCCATGACCGAGTGGGGCTCCTATCCGCTGCCACCGGAAATCCGCAATCTGGCCATGGAATCCATGTACGAATATGGCTCGCGGGTCGGGGTGTGGCGCATTCTGGATATCTTCAGCAGCCTGGACGTGCACTGCACCTTTTTTGCCTGTGCCGTGGCCATGGAGCACAACCCCGATGTTGCCAAAGCCGCCGTGGCGGGCGGCCACGAGATTTGCAGCCATGGTTACCGGTGGGAGGAAGTATTCCGGCTCAGCGAGGAGGAGGAGCGCGAACATATCCGGCTGGCCGTGGAATCCTTTCAGCGCACCACGGGCAAGCGCCCGGTAGGCTGGTATTGCCGCTATGGGCCCAGCGAGCGCACGAGGCGCCTGGTGGTGGAGGAAGGGGGGTTCATGTACGACTCGGACGCGTACAACGACGACGTGCCCTACTTTTTGCAAATCTCGGGCAAACGCCACCTGGTGGTTCCCTATACGCCGGACAACAACGATTTCTGCTTTTGGAATTCTCCCGGCTTTGTTACAGCGGATGATTTCTACAACTATTTGAAGGACGCGTTCGACGCCCTGTACACGGAGTCCGCGGTGACGCCGCGCATGATGTCCGTGGGGCTGCACGCCCGCATCGTGGGGCGTCCCGGACGCATCGCAGCCCTGCGGCGCTTCATCGAATACGCCAAGGGGCACGGGGAAGTCTGGTTCGCTACGCGGGAGGAGATTGCGAAAGCCTGGCTGGATCACCATCCCGCATAAGCACGCCCCGCAACCCCCGTCAGCCCCGCAACCCCAGGCCATGCCTGTCCTGGCTCACCGCCGGGAACCGGCGCAGTCGAAACTTCAGGAGGGAAGAACATGGAACGGACGGCGATCCAGCACAATCCGGAAGTTGAATGGAACATCTGTTGGGGCTGCGGGCCTTCCAACGAGCACGGACTTCGCATCGAGAGCTATTGGGAAGGGGAGGAGTGCGTATGCACCTGGCAGCCCCAGCCCCATCACAACGCGGGCCGCCCCAACGTGCTTAACGGCGGCATCATCGCCGCCCTGATCGACTGCCACAGCATGTGCGCGGCGTGGGACGCCTTCGCTCAACGGGACGGCGCATTCCCGGACATGGGCACCGTCTCCCTCAAGGTGGAATACCTGGCGCCGACCCCCATCGGCGCGCCGCTGCAACTGCGGGCGCGCATCGTGGAACTGACCGAAAAGAAGGCCGTGGTCAACTGCTCCCTGCTCTCCAGCGGCAAGGAAACCGCGCGGGGCGAGGTGATCGGGGTGCGCATTCCCGCCCCTGACTAGGCCCCGCCCGCAGCGGAGGCAGGCATTCGGACAGGTTCAGCCCGCCAGGTTGTCGGGACATTCGGCCATGGCTTCGCCCGTGGCCACCACTTCACCGTGATTGTTTTCCACCGTTAATTCGAACACGAGCCAGCGCCCCTTGGCGGTCTCGATTTTCTGGGACACCACGGCCCGGGGCCTGATCTCATCGCCAGGATAGACCGGTTGTATCCAACGCGCTTCCATGCGGCGGTGCATGCCGCCCCGCGGGAGCAGCCAGTCGGTCATCATGCGGGTCATCTGGGCGAAGGTGCCCATGCCGTGCGCGATCACCCCACGGAAATGGGTTTTGCCGAAGGTGCGCTCCATGTACTTGTCGTCGAAGTGGAGCGGGTTGAAGTCCAGGGAGGCCTCGGCGAAGCTGCGGATGGTTTCCCTCGACACCAGGAAGGGTGTCCCTTCCAGTTTGTCACCCACGGCAATCTGTTCGAATCCGGCCGGCATTGCGGGCATTCCTCCGGTTACTCGGGCCTGATCGTCCAGCCCCTGCCGGAGCAGACGACCTCGCCGCGCTGGTTGTAAAACACGTTCTCATGGATGGCATAAAGGCGGCCTTTTTTGATGTAGCGGTCCAGGCACTTGCCCACCATGCGGATGGTATCGCCCGGCCGGGCAGGCTCGTTGTAGAACCAGGACTGGCTGGCGTTGATGGTGCCCGGCGAGCGCATCCAGTCATCCTCCGCGGTGCAGGCGAACATGAGCATGATGTGAATGGAGGGCGGCGCGACTATGCCCCCGAAGGGTGTGGTTTTCGCGTAGGTCTCGTCGGTGTAGAGCGGGTTGGGATCGCCAATGCCCTCGGCGAATCGGCGGATCACTTCCCTGGTCAGGGTCACCGGCACGGTATTGCGCAACTCACCCGGGATGATCTGATCCCAGGTCTTGCGCCGGCCGGCGTTCTTCCAGAAATCCTGTTCGAACCCTTCCCAATCGAACTCGCTCATCCATCTGCTCCTTCCCCTTAGGTGCCCGGAGCGAGCTGGCGCTGCAGCATGGCGAAGATTCGTTCCCAGCCCCGCTCGGCGGCTTCCTTGTGGTAGGCGCCTTCCCGGCTGGGAAACTGGAAGGCGTGCACCGTTCCCGGATGCACCTCCACCAGGCTTTTTACCGGACAGGACTTGAGAGTCTCCCGGAAATGCTCCACTTCCTGCTGGGACACATGCTCGTCGTTTTCCGCGTAGCCGCAATACAGCTCACCCTGGATTTTCGCTGCCAGCAGGTGCGGAGAGTCCTCCTCGCCGGTCACGATGCGCGTGCCGTACATGGACGCGGTGGCCTTGAAGGCCTCCGGGTAGGAGGCCGCGGCGGAGACCACGAAGGCCCCGCTCATGCAGTAACCAATGGCGCCGATGGGGCCGGGGCGGGCGGCGTCGTCCCCTACCAGGAAATTGAGCAGCCCCCGCGTGTCGGACACGACCTGACCGTTGCTGGGGCGCACCGAAGCGCGCTCGGCCAGCAGGGCCTTGTCCATATTGCCGGGGGTGTAGCGTTTCCTGCCGTGCCGGTAATACAGATCGGGCACCATCACGTAATAGCCCACCGTCCCCACCCGCCGCGCCATGTCGAACAATTCCTCGCGGATGCCGGGCGCATCCATGTAAATGATAACTGGCGGAAAGGGCCCCTCCCCATCGGGATGGGTGATAAAGGTGTCTATCTTTCCGTCGCTGGTTTCTATGCCGACGTGGCGGTCTTCCATATTGAAGATTCCTTAGCTTTGCGGTTTCGGAATTCAGGCCGGTGTGAACTTGGGAAGAAAGACCCCCTCGTCCACTTCCCGGAACACCACTTTCATGGGCATGCCCGCCTTGAGCGTCACTTCCTCCACTCCTACCAGGCTGGTCACCAGACGCGGCCCTTCCTCCAGCTCCACCACGGCCAGGGGATAAGGCAACTCGTCAAAGAATCCCGCATGATAGCGCTGGTGCATCGTCACGTAACTGACGATGCTGGCCTTTCCGCTGGCTGCCTCCCAGGCAAATTCGGGCGAGCGGCAGACATCGCAGCGGGCGCGGGCCAGAAAGCGGTAATTCTTGCAGGCCAGGCAACGCTGGATCATCAGCCGCCCCTGCCTGGCGCCCTCGAAGAACTCCCGCGAGGACTCGTCGGGCACGGGCACGGGCTTGGATATTTTCTCGGCGTCCCCGCCAGGTGTGGAAGCGCTCATCGGGATTATGAATTGGGGGTTCAGGATTGACGGATTTTCCGGCGGCGACCTAGCTGGGCTCGCTGCCCAGAATCACGCAGCCGTGATAGGAGAGGATGCCGCCATTGCCGGTGACCAGCATGTAACGCAAATCCGGCAGTTGGCGCTCCCCGGCGTTGCCCTGCATTTGCAGCACCGCCTCGGAGAGTGGGGTCATCCCCCACATGTAATAACTGGAAAGCTGACCGCCGCCGGTATTGACCGGCAGATCGCCGCCCGGCCCCAGCCGGCCCTGCTCCACGAAGGCGCCGCCCTCGCCCTTCTTGCAGAAGCCGTAATCCTCCAGGGTGACCAGCACGGTGTAGGTATAACAGTCGTACATTTCGCAGGCCTGGATGTCCTGCGGCCCAATGCCCGCCATGCGAAAGGCCGTCTCTCCGGCCATCCGCGCCCCGGTTTCCACCATGGGTTCGCGGCCGGCGCGCAATGCATCCCCCGGATGGCCCTGACCCATGCCCAGGATATAGGCGGGCTGCTGGCGCAGGTCCCGTGCCTGCTCCGCGGAAGTAACGATCACCGCCACGCCACCGTTGCTGACCAGGCAACAGTCCAGCAGGTGCAGGGGCTCCACGATGAAGCGGGAGTTCTGGTGATCCTCGACGGTAATGGGCTCGCGCATCTGCGCCCGTTCGTTCATCACCGCCCAGGCGCGGCTGGACACGGCAATTTCGCCGAATTGCTCGCTGGTGGTGCCGTAGAGTTCCATATGCCGCCGGGCGGCAAATGCATAGCCCGTGTTGGCGCCGAAATAGCCGTGGGCGTGCAGCAGGCTCGCATAGCCCCCGGGCACGTTGGCGATGCCCCTGCCACCATAAGCCGCCCCGGCGGAGGAGCCTTCCTTGAGCGGGGTATCGGCGAACACGCAGGCCACGGTACGGGCCATGCCCGCCTCGATGGCCAGGCTGGCGAACTGCACCATGGCGGCCGCGGTGGAGCCGAAGGCGTTCATGTGGTTGAGCAGGCGCAGGTCCCGCAGGCCCATCGTGTTTTGCAGGCTCAGGTTGAGCCCCGTGTCCAGGCCGGCATTGATGAGCAGTCCGTCCAGGTCATCGATGGTGAGTCCCGCGTTTTCCAGGGCCAGGTCGATGGCCTCCGTGGCAAAGCCGGTGACGCTGCGGCCATAAATTTTTCCCATTGCAGTGATGCCCACTCCGGCAATGGCGCATTTGCCCTTCAGATTCATGAGGTTCCTGTACACGATATTGCAAAAGTTGTATTCCTTCCTCCCATAGCAGGATCGGCGCAAAAAGCGAATGGCGGCCGGCACGGAACAGCGGGCGGAAATGCATGGTGATGATGCGCCAAGGACATAATTTGCAGGAAGGCTTATCCCGTGAAAATACAGCGGCCGCACGTGGCCCGCAACAGAGACCATGTGTTGGCGGTCCTGAAGGAGGTGCTCCCGCCGCAGGGGGAGGTGCTGGAAGTGGCCAGCGGTTCGGGCGAGCACGCGGCCTACTATGCGGCGCAGTTTCCGGACTTGACCTGGCAACCCAGCGACTGCAACCCGAAAGCCCTGGCCAGCATCGGTGCCTGGGTGGAGGATGCAAATCTGCCCAATCTGCGCGCGCCCCTGGTGCTGGACCTGCTGCTGCCCGCGCAGGCGCCCACGCGCGCCAACGCCGTGCTCAACATGAACATGATCCACATCTCTCCCTGGACGGTCTGCGAGGGCTTGCTGGCCCTGGCGGGCCGGGTGCTGGGGCCGGGAGAGCCCCTCATTCTGTACGGCCCGTTCTTCGTGGCGGGACGGGATACCGCGCCCAGCAATCTGGAATTCGACGAATTCCTGCGCTCCCGCAATCCGGCCTGGGGCATCCGGCAACTGGAACAGGTGGCCCAAGCGGCCGCGGCGCAGGGGTTGGCGCTGGAACGCACGGTGGACATGCCCTCCAACAACCTTTCGCTGATATTCCGCAAGGAATGAGCTATGCGGGTGCCGCCGCCGGGTTCCACCCATCCGTCTTGACCCCCGCATCGGGGGCAGGGTAGGTTCCATCAGCGATTTTCCCAGCAGCTTGCCCACCGCGATACTGAAGGACTCCCATGATTATCAAAGACCTGCGCATCCATACCCTCTCCATTCCCTGGATCGAGCAGCCCGTGTATTCCCCCCATGCCGCGCGGGGAGACCGCACAGTGCTGGTGGTGGAGTTGGAGACCGCCAGCGGCCTGGTGGGCCAGGGCTTCATCCAACCCCTGCGCGGCGGCATGCGCAGCATCGCCGCGTGCCTGGAGGAAATGATCAAGCCCCTGGTGATGGGGGAGGACGCCACCTACGTGGAGAAGCTGTGGCAGAAAATGTATTACACCAGCTACTGGCAGGGACGGATGGGAATCGCCCTGAACGCCCTGTCCCTGGTGGACATCGCCCTGTGGGACCTGGTGGGCAAGCACGCCGGACTGCCGTTGTACAAACTATGGGGCGCCCATTGCGAGGACTTGCCCATTTATGGCAGCGGCTGCTTCCGTGGCCTGGGTGGAGACGGCATGATCGAAAAGGCCAAGCGCTACGTGGCCCAGGGCTACAAGGCCATCAAGATGCAAGTGGCCCATCTGCACACCCTGGCCGAGGATCACGATCATGTGCGCCGCATGCGCGAGGCCCTGGGGCCGGAGATCGACATCATGATCGACGTCAATATGGGCTGGACAGCGGACCTGGCCATCCTGATGGGCCGCAAGTTCGAGCAGTACGACATTTACTGGTTGGAAGAACCGGTGCATGCGGAGGACTTCGCGGGCTACCAGCGCGTGGCCCAGGCCCTGGATTTGCGCATCGTGGGCGGGGAAAGCCATTATACCCGTTTCGACCTGCGGCCGTTCTTCGAAAACCCCTGCCTGCCCATCCTGCAGCCGGACGTGATGCGCGGGGGGCTTACCGAACTGCGCAAGATCGCCACGGTCGCCGATACCTGGGGCGTGCGCATCGCCCCGCATCTGTACCACGAGCTGATGACCCACGTGAACGCCTCCATCCCCAACGCGGAAGTGCTGGAGTACATGGGCTTCATGGACGACCTGTGGGTCAAGCCGGTCAACCCGGAGAACGGCATGGTGCGCCCACCCCAGGAGCCGGGACACGGCCTGGCCATCAAGCCGGAGTTGATCAAGGACCATCAGGTGAAGGATTAGCGGGCCCGCACCGGGCCGGGGGGAATAACACGCGCTAGTGGCGCACCTTGGAAAAATCCCAGGTGGTTGTGCTGTGGGGGGTGATGCGCAGGATAGCCCGCGGCAGTTGGTAGAACTTTTCCAGATGCGGGGGCAGCTTGTCCGGAAAGAGTTCTTTGTAAAGCGGCTTGGTCTCGAAAATCTGATCCCCGTAATGGAGGGCTTGCTGCTGGTCGTCGATGACCTCGCATGTGCCCATCAACAGCACCGACTTGAGGGTGAAGTAGTCTTCGCCCGACTCGACCAGACAGGAAACAAGCGGGTTTTCCCGCACATAGCCCACTTTTTTGCTGGCCAGCAGGGTGCTGATGTAAATCTTCCGCTCCATCCAGCCAAACCACATGGGCACGGCCAGCGGCGCTTTTCCCTCGCGCGAGATGCACAGGATCGTCCGCGAGGCCCTGAGCATGTACTCGTCTATTTCCGCCTGACTAAGCTCGATTCCCATCGCTTATGTGGATTGTCCGCATTGTAAATGGCAAATTGGGGCCGCCGGAAGCGGTGTGCCCAGGGCCCCGGCGGGGTGCGCCGGGGGCAACCATGGCAGGTTTAAGAGTGGCGCCGGTCAGTTTTGCTCGGGCTGCTCGTCCTGTTGCTCGTCCTGATTGCCCACCCGCCCCGAGCGGCCGCCAAGATTAATATTGAGGGATTCCATGATCGTCTCGGCCTGATCCCTGGGCACTTTGGAAATGAACTTGTTCGCGCGCGCCAGCCGCATCCCCAACTCGTACATGATCACCCGCGCCACCGCCGGGAAATCGGCCAGCAATTGCAGGAACATCGCCTTGTCAATGCGCAGCACCTCCAACTCGGTGCTGGCCACTATGCTTGCCGTGCGCGGCACCTCGCAGAGTACTCCGATCTCTCCGAAGATGCCGTGCTTGCCGATGGCGGCCACCTTAAGCGGGCCATTGGCCGTATTGATCTCCACGTCCGCCTCTCCGGAAATGATGACGTAGATGGAATCCGTTTGATCGCCTTCCACGATGGCCTGCTCTCCCGGCTGATAGCGCAAACGCTGGCTGATGAACGCGATCAGCTTGAGCTTTGACTCGTCTATTTCGGCAAACAAGGGAATTTCCTTGAGCAGCCGCATCTCCTCGTTCAGGCTCATTTTGTCCTCATGTCTGGGATTTTTCTGTATCCAACAACTCGGAGAAATAGCTCCCCGGCTTGCTCAAGCTTTCGTAGGTGCCCCGTTCCACCACTTCACCGCCGCGCATCACGAAGATATGGTCGAACTCCTGAGCCATGCTGGGAAATTTCAGCGCAAATATGACCCCACGGTTTTTGAACTCTTCACGCATCTTTTTCATTACACTAACACGTTCGTTGCCTTCCAAGGCGGAAAAGGCCTGGTAGAGCACCAGCACGTCCGGCCTTTTGATGATGCAGCGGGCCAAGGCGACCTTCTGCTGTAATGCGGCGGAGAGGATGATTCCCCCCGTGCCGACCCGTGTCGAGAGCCCGGCATTGATCACCGCTTCATACATCCCCTTCTCCTCGATCATATCACGAAGCAGATCGCTAATGGTCTTGGCCGCGTTGGCCTCGCCATAGGCCAGCTTGCCGAAGAGGATGTTGTCCTGCACGCTGGTGGCGGCGTTGTATTTGTCGGGATCGAAGAAGTCGATGGCGCCGGAAAGCTCCTCGGGCAAATCGTCCCGGAATACCTTGCGCGCCTCAAGCACCTTGGCCTGCACGGCGTCGTCGATCAAGCCGAGCCTGTGGCGGGTAGGAATGATCTTGAAGGTCGGGTCCATCAGGGCCGCGCGCTCCTCTTCGCTCAGTGAGCCGATGCCCTCCCGTTCAACGCACGAGCACAGGGCCTGGAAGGACGGCAAATCCTCCACGTCGAGAAAGCTGAACTGCTGGTAATTCTGATTGTCCGCATCCAAATCGGAAAACAGCTCTATCATCAGGGCCGCCAGCCTGTGGCCGATTTCCACCAGCGTATCCTCCAGGCCCACTTTCTGTAATACAGTTTTTACATAGGGATGTTCGGCCAGGGATTCGATATCGAAGATTTTACCCACTGGCGTGCCGAACATCAGGTTTTCCGCCAGGGTGGCATTGGCGTTGTATTTTTCTGGATCGAAAGCCTCCACGTATTTTTGAATCTGGGGATCCTGCATTTTTTCGCGCAGACTGATCCGAGTTTCAAAAATTTTCTGCGTGGCCTCCGGGTCCACCTCCGGATCGATTGTGCTGCGCAATCCGTAATGAAAGACTTCCTCGTCCAGTTCGACGATTTTCAGCACGCGCACCAGTTTATTGATCAATTGGCCCGGCTCTTCCGCCCCCGTGGCCTGGTAGTCAATCCAGTCGGCATTGATATCGTAATTGGAGTTACCGGAGAGCAAGGATTCCCTGTGGTTCCACTCCGCCTGTTTTTGCGCCTCACCCTCATATTCAGGGTCGATAACCGGGCGATGCTTGAGGCTGTAATACAAATTGTCGCCCAGGGTGCCTGCGAAGATATGTGAGCCCTGCCCCGCATAGGCCATCTTGCGGCCGGTGACCGATTCCGCAAGCTGCCGCACGTCGTGGTTGTCGATGGTCAACTGGCCTCGGGTGTGATCCAGCAGGCGCGCCAGAATCATGGTCAGACTGGACTTGCCGCTTCCCGTGGGCCCGACGATGGCGGTGTGCTTGCTGAGGTCCATCTGCATGGAGATAGACTCCAGCACCGCATTGTCGTTGTCGTCCACGTAGGTCAGCCCGGAGGCGACGATTTCCTTATGGAGGGGTGCGTCCAGCGCCTGATCCGAACTGATGCGCTCCTCGGCGAGCATCCCGGCGGGCTCGAATTGGGAAATCACCTGCTCGTACTTGACCCGCGATTCTTCTTTTTGCTGGTAGTAAGTGAGGATCTCCTTCCAGGGCGCGTACATCTCCTTATGCGCCGACAGCATGGCCACCAGCCCGCCCACGGTGAGCTGGTTGTTAATCACCAGGTAACCCCCGACCAGATAGAAGGAAAACGGGCCCAACTGGGCCAGGAAATTATTGAAAAACTTGATGAAAAACTTCTTTTTGAAAATCGTGAAGCGCACATCGAACACCTTCCCCAGGCGGTCCGAGAAGTCCGCCAGTTCGTATTGGGTGGTGTCGTGGGTATGGATTTCCTGCACACCGGACATGGTTTCGCCGATGCGGGCGGACATGGAGCGCACCAGGCGAATGCGCCCCGCCTCCAGGTGATTAACACTTATCTGCAGCTTGGGAATCAGATAAATCTGCAAGGGGTACAGTGCCATCGCCGCCACGCCCATAATCCAGTTTTCGATCATCAGGAACGTGAGAGAGGTGAGCAGAATTCCCCCCTGAAATGCCGGCAGGGAAATGCTCTCCCCCATGAACTTGCCCAGCTTTTCCACTTCCAGGGTCACCATGGAAATAACTTCGCCCTGCGGAATCTTGCTGAAGGTGGGGAGGGGAAAGCGCAGCATTCTTTTGATCAGATCATAGCGCAGACGCCGCAACAGCCGTTCACCCATCGCACCGCGGTAGACGTTCACGAAATACTTAACGCCCCCATTGATGAGCACCACCAACAGAAAGACGACGCACAGGGCAATCAGATACTGGAATTGGCCGAACTCCCACCCCAGGAAGTCCCGCGATCCAGGCCCGCCCTGGATCGCATCGTTGATAATTAGTTTGGGCAGATTGAATCCGATGTAAATGACCGGATACCCGGCAACGATCAGGATCAACAGCTTTACCTGCTGAGAGGCGCTGTGCTTAAGAATGTATTTATAAAGGTTCTTTTCCACGCTCACTGTCCATTAATGGCGATTGGTAATCAGGGGCTCGCTCCCGCCAAACGAACCCGGCGAAATCAGGCCGCCGTGGCCCTCAATTCCCGAAACATGTGGGGTGGTGATCAATCCTCGCCCGTCCCCGGTGGGCGATATTGAAATTCTGCTTGTAATTAATTGCTTTATTGCTGTTTGTAAAACAAAAATCGTGTGATAGATTTGCCAAGGAACGCCGAACCGTTAAAAAAGGGGTGGTCCCTGGTGGCCGCACATTCACATATTAATTCCGGTATGAGCCGAAACGAATCTACTGCCCGTGTGCTGATTTACAGCCACGACCGCTTCGGTCTGGGCCATCTGCGCCGCTCCCTGGCCATTGCCCATGGTATGGTCGGCGCCTTCCAGAACCTCTCGGTGCTGATCATTTCCGGCTCCCCGATCATAGGCAGTTTCAACTTCAAAGAGCAGGTGGATTTTGTGCGCATTCCGGGCGTGATCCGGCCGCCGGGTGGCGAGCTGACGCCCCTAAACCTGCGCATCAACATCAACCAGGCTATGGCAATCCGCAGTTCCATCATCGAGCATACCGCCAACGTATTTCAGCCGGACCTGTTCCTGGTGGACAACGTGCCTGTCGGGCTGCGTGGAGAAATTCGCAAAACCCTGAAAATGCTGAAACGGCGGGGTGCGAAGCTGGTGCTGGGGCTGCGGGACGTGATCGACAATCCAATGCTGCTGCGGGAGGACTGGGAGCAATTGAAGGTGTTGCCCGTCCTGAAAAACGCCTATGACCAAATCTGGGTTTATGGCTTGCCGGAAATCTGCAGACCCCTGGAGGGGCTCAACTTGCCCGAGAGTGTGCTGGATAAGGTGACCTACACGGGCTATCTAAGGCGGGAACTGCCTGCGGCGAGCCGTGATTCGGTGCAATTCCGCCCCGCCCCGCCTTCGCCCTACATCGTGGTAACGCCCGGCGGAGGCTCGGACGGCGATGGCCTGATCGACTGGGTACTGCGCGCCTACGAGTCGGAAGGAGAGCTCGGCTACAATGCGCTGGTGGTGTTTGGGCCGTTCATGTCGGAGCGTATGCGGGACGGATTTCTGACGCGCATCAACTGCCTGGAAAGCGTGCAGGCCATCACCTTCGATACCCATGTGGAGCATCTGTTGGCCGATGCGGCGGGGGTCGTCACCATGGGCGGTTACAACACTTTCTGTGAAATACTCTCCCTGGACAAAAAATCCATCATCGTCCCCAGGGCCGCCCCCAAAATTGAGCAGTTCATCCGGGGGCAGCGCGCCGAGCAGTTGGGGCTGGCCAAACTGCTCAGCAGCGATGGGCCCAAGCATTCCGCGTTGATGGCCGATGCCATCCGCAATCTGAAGCATCAACAATATCCCTCCCTGGTGGACATTCCCGGCATGCTCGATGGCATAGATAACATCAACAGGATGCTGGCAGAAATCCTGGACGAACGGCCCATTCAGGCATGGGCCCTGTAAGGCGCCACGGCCCCTATGTCTGTTACCGCTGTCGCCGTGCTGGATTATCCACGCCTCTCCGAAACATTTGTCGCACAGGAAATCCTGGCCCTGGAGGCCCGTGGCCTGGAAATCCAAATCGTCGCCCTGCGTAAGCCGCCCGAGCGATTCGTGTCTCCAATCAGCCGTCAAATCCGGGCCCCCGTGCTTTATCTGCCGAAATTTCCCCACCGGGAGCCGCTACGGGTGTTGCGCGCCTGGTGGGCCGTGAGGCGCCTGCCCGCCTACAGGCAGGCGCGCACCTTGCTGTGGCGGCACTTCATGCGCAGTCCCGGCCCCGATCCCCTTTTACGATTCATCCAGGGCCTTGTGCTGGCCCATGAGCTCGATGCCCGCGTGACGGCACTGCACGCCCACTTTATCTACTACCCCGCCACGGTCATCCGTTATACGGCCCTGCTGCGCGCGTTGCCCTGGAGTTGCTCCGCCCATGCTAGGGACGTCTGGACCACGGCGCGGGAAGAACTGCGGGAAAAGTTGTCCAGTTGCCGCTGGGCGGTGACCTGCACGGACATGAGCCGGGACTACCTGCAGGGCCTGGCCCCTCCCGGCCGGGTGCTGCGCGTCTATCATGGATTGCAGTTGGAGCGGTTTCCGACCGCGCCCGCCCGCGGTGCTCCCGTCGGGAACCAGCCGGAGGCGCCCGTCGTCCTGCTCTCGGTGGGGCGCGCGGTGGAGAAGAAAGGATATGCGGACCTGCTGCGCGCCCTGGCCCTGTTGCCCACATCGGTGCATTGGCGCTTTATCCATATCGGCGGGGGAATTATGCTCGGCAGGATCAAGAAACTTGCGGCCCGGCTGGGCCTGGAGCACCGCACCAGTTGGCTCGGGCCGCAGCCACCGGAAATCGTGCTGGAAAACTACCGCCAGGCGCATATTTTCGCCCTGGCCTGCAAGATCGCGGGGGACGGCGACCGGGACGGGCTGCCCAATGTTCTGCTGGAGGCCCAGTCCCAGCGCCTGCCCGTGGTCTCGACCGCCTTGCCCGCGATCCAGGAGTTCATCGCCCACGGAGGCCAGGGTCTGCTCGGACCCCCGGGCGATCCGGAGGCCCTGGCGCAAGCGCTGCTGAGCCTGATCCGCGATCCGGCGCGGCGTGAACGG
>JAPUIH010000323.1 GCA_027297205.1 SAR324 cluster bacterium
TTGTTTTTTCGAGCTACCGTTTTACGCAGTTGGAAGCAAAGCGATATTAACTGATTTTCGGCTTATCGGTGTGCAACGGCGGTTTTGCAGGAAACTCCCGGTCTTCTTTTAAAATTCACAAAATTTGAAAAAACAGTATCGCAGGAAATTCGCTTCGGAAAACGTCCGGCCGCCGGACGGTGTTTCGCCGCGGCGGCCGGAGGGAGTTCAGGTTCAGGCCAGCAAGCTGTCCATTTTCGCGTTGATGTTCTCCTTGTCCTGGTCGGACATGGACTTGAGAACCTCCGCGTGAGTCTCCGAAGCATGGGAGTACATCTTGTCCTTCACATCTTGCGCAGATTCGCCGCTGGCGACGAAATCGCAGTCCATTCCTCCTAAATCCTTGCACGACATGCTTTTCATGTCTTTCCCTTTCCAAAAAAGTTCCGGAGCGGCGGACCGTCCAGCCTGGAAAAGCCGAGGCCACCGCCCTATTCGGTTTCTTTCAGGTATTCCGCCAGCCCATCCAGGCGCTGCCCCCAGAATGAGCGATAGGCGGCGATCCAGTCCGCGGCATCCTTGAGCGGTTCTGCAGCGAGGCTGCAATGATGCACGCGGCCCTGTTTTTGCCGGTTCAACAGCCCCGCCTGCTCCAGAATTCGCAAATGCCTGGAGATGGCAGGGAGGGAAACTTCAAACGGCCGTGCCAAGTCCGAAACCGTTGCCGTTCCTTGCGCCAGGCGCGCCAGTATGGCCCGTCTGGTTGGGTCGGACAGGGCGGAAAATGTGGTATCCAGATTTTCCATGACTTTATTAACCACCCGGTTAAGTTTTCAAGTTTCAACACCGGTGTCAAGAAAAAAATTAACCACCCGGTTAAATTTCTTCCCCGCACCAATCTTTTTCGCTCCAGCGACTACGCCGTCTTATTCGCCGATGTTGATGAGCAGGCCGTGTTTCCGGGCCGCGCGGAACGCTCCCAGAAAAACCAGCAGGCCCAGCCCCAGGTAGGCCAGATTCAGGACCACGGCATTGACGAACAGGTCGGAGCGGAATACGCCCTCGATCATCAGGGCCCGCATTCCCTCGAACACGTGGCTGGCCGGAATAAAGAAGGCAACTGTCTGCAACCAGCCCGGCAGCACCTCGATCGGGTAGTAGATTCCCGAGATGGGGGAAAGCGCGAAGATGGCCACCCAGGCCAGGCTTTCCGCCCCCAGGCCGAACCGCAGCACCAGGCCGGCCACCATCAGTCCGACGGCCCACCCCGTCACGATCAGATTGAAAAAGAAAACTACCAGCGGCAGTCCCAGGGTGTAGATAGAAAAATGATACAGGGGTATGGCCAGCAGCGCCGCCCCCGTAAAACTGATCAGCGTGCGAAGGAGGCTCATCGTCAGCAGCGCCGCCGCCAGCTCGAGCGCCCGTAGTGGGCTAACGAATAGGTGGCCCAGGTTGCGGGCGTACATCTCCTCGAAGAACATCAACGAGACGCCGAGCTGCCCCCGGTTGAGGATGTCCCAGAGCAGCACCCCGCTGATCAAAACCCCCGCCGTCTGGGCCACCCACCAACTGTTGGTGGCCAGGAACTTGGAGATGAACCCCCACAGAATCATCTGCACCGTCGGCCAATAGACCAACTCCACCACCCGCGGCCAGGAACTCCGCATCAGGTAGAGGTAGCGCAGCACCATCCCGCCGACCCGCCGGGCAGAGAGCGCAAGGGGCCGGTCGGTCATGAGGAGGCCTGCCGCCGCGAGTGCCCCTCAGCATTGCGGGCGATGTCAATAAACACCTCCTCCAGCGTGGCCCGGTCGTGCTGCGCCCGAAGGGCAGCGGGATTGCCCCGGGTGACGATCTTCCCTTCCCGGAGGATGATCACGTCGGTGCACATCCGCTCCACTTCCGCCATGTTGTGGGAGGCCATCAGGATCGAAGCGCCCGACCGGCGTTGGTAAGCCGTCAGGTAGCTCCGCACGTAATCGGCCATGTCGGGATCCAGGGAGGCGGTCGGCTCGTCCATCAGCAGCAGCTCCGGCTCGTTGAGCAGGGATTTCGCCAGGGCCACCCGTGTTTTCTGGCCCGCGGAGAGCTGCCCGTAGGGCCGCCGCAGCATGGGCTCGAATTCGAGTTCGGAGGCGAGCCGGCGAATGCGCGCCGGGCCGTCACGGATTCCGTAGAGATGCGCGTAAACGCGAAGGTTTTCTTCCGCGGTAAGCCGGTGGGGAAGATCCACGTAGGGGGAGGTGAAATTCATGCGGGGCAGCGCGCGGTAGCGATCCCGCCGGATATCCACGCCCAGGACCCGGATTTCACCGGAGGTGGGAATCAGCAGCCCCAACAGCAGGGAAAGGGTGGTGGTTTTGCCGGCGCCGTTGCTCCCCAGGAGCGCGGTGATGTTGCCCGGGGGAACGGAGAAGCTGATCTCGTTGACGGCGACGATCTCCCTGAACCGCTTGGTGAGGGCGCGCACCTCGATGACGGGGCCTTCCATGGCGGCATTATGGCTGGATTACCGGGGCCTGCCAAGGCAGCCGCGCTGGCTCAGGCTCCCGCGGCGAGGTGCTGGCTGTGGCCCCGATACAGCTCGTGGATCGCCTTCGCGTCCCTGATCACGCGGGCCAGCACGTCCGGCAAGACGGCCTGCTTCGGGTCGTCCCCGATTCCCGCCAGGGGCTTGACGTGCGTCTCGATGACCAGCCCATCCGCTCCGTAGGCCGCCGCGGCCAGTGCGGCGAAAGGGACGTAGGAAGCCTTCCCGACGGAGTGCGAGGGGTCCACCATCACCGGCGCCCAGGTGCGCTCCTTGAGCAGCACTGCGATGCTCTCGTCCGGGTGGTTGCGGTAGCCGTCCATGGTGGGCACGGTTCCGCGCGGGCAGAGGATGATGTTGGGGTTGCCCAGCGCCGCGATGTATTCGGCGGCCAGGATGAACTCGTCAATCTTGCCCATGTGCATGCTGCGCTTGAGCAGAACGCAAGTAGGGCGATTCCTGATCTGCCGCCCGATCTCCTTCAGCAGTCCGTAGTTGAGCGCGTTCCGGGCCCCCACCTGCAGGATGTCCACGCCCGCTTCCACCGCCAGGGTCACCTGCTCCGCGTCCATCACCTCGGTGTCCACGGCCAGCCCCGTCCGCGCCTTGGCTTCCATGAGAATATCCAGCGCCTTGGCCTCGCCCTGGTAGGAATGAGGGCTGGTACGGGGCTTCCAGACGCCCCCCCGGAGAAAATCCCCGCCGGCTTCGCGGACGGCGTGGGCGGTCTCGTAAAAGTAATTGGGATTTTTGGGATCAATGGTGCATTGCCCGGCGATGACCTTGAACCCCTCGCCGATCACCGAGCCGTTGACCCGCACCTTGTGGTGGGCCAACTCGCTGTCTTTCGCCATCAGCTTGTAGGCGTGCTGAATGGTGTCCACCCGGTCTATGTAATCCAGCCCCTCCAGCCGCGTGATGAGCAACTCGTGTCGCTCGTCACCCATCATGGCGTACACTGTGCGGTGGTCGCCCACGATTTTTTCCAGGTGAATGTCGAACTCGCCAGTGATGGCTTCCAGCTCGGTATCCTGTTCCGCCGTCAGGCGCGCTTCCTTTGGAATAATCATCCGGAACCTCCCTTGAATGCGGGGGATCAATCCGCTCCGGCCCACAAAAAAAGGCTATGGGGGCTTTCGCTCCCCATAGCCTTTCTCGGATGTTGCTGCTTTCCTTGCCCGGCTATCGGGGGCTTAACCCCGCGCCGGAGCGACAGGGCAGATCCAGTTTCGGACCTGCCCGGTTGCTGGTGCGCTTAACCGGGCAGGCGCCGAAAGGCGAAAAAGTAGTAATAAAACCAGCCGCCGAAGTGCCTGCCGTTCATCACCTATCCGTTCGAAGTCGGTTTGGGGACCTCTACGGCCCCTTTTAGCATCGCTCAGGATAGCGCCGACCCCTGCAAAGTCAAGGGGATATTGGGTAGTGTCCTGATTCTGATTTCCGCTGGGATTCATAATCCACAGGTTGGCGCTGCGGTGGATTTGCTCCTCCGGATGGAAACCCGGTCGGGATTCGGTGGGCGGGAGCGGGAGTTAATTGGCTGCGACTTAGTGATAGGGTGAGAGAGGAATCCCGGCCGAGGCACCGCCAAAAACCCCTGGGATTGTTCCCAGCGGTAAGGGGAAACGAAAAATGGCAATGAGAAACCTGTTGTGGGGGGCGGAGCTGGATCACATCCGGTTCGACACGGACGATCTTGACAAGCTGTCCGCCTTCTACTGCGCCGCGCTGGGAATGGTTGAAATTCCCTTGGAAGAC